>NZ_JAUSKL010000042.1 GCF_030646925.1 Candidatus Binatus sp.
TCGATCGCGCGCGCCACGATCGGCGCGACACCGCCCGCCAGCGCCGCGATCTCGCGCGCCCGTTCCGCATCCGTCGCCGGTTTCAGATTCGCAGGCTCGCCTTCGTACCATCCGCCTTCGAGCCGCCAGATGTTGCGCACAATAAATTCGGGCTCGTCGTACACGGGTTGCAGCCATGGCTTGCCGGCGAGATTCGGAGGCGGCTTGACGGTGTGAATTATCTCGTCGAGCGGCGCGCCCGCATTCATCATCGCGATGGTCTGATCGTACAAGCTCTGCAGGTAATTCGCGGTGTCGTTCAGCACCTGGCGGACGCGGAGCGCGCCAAACACCGGATAGCCATGACCGGGCAAAAGAACTTCGGCGCCAACCCGCGCCATCGTGCGCAACGCCTCGGTCCATTCACGCGCATAGCGATGGACCTTCTGCGGATTGCCGGCGTTGGGCGCCGCCCAGATGATCAAATCGCCGGTGCAGAGGACTTTGCGCTGCGGAATATACACCCAGCAGTGATCGTCGGTCTCGCCGCGCGCGTGATGACAATCGAACTTGTCGTCGCCCGCAACTACACTCAACTGATTATCGAAGTAAGTATCAGGATAGATATACTCAGTCGGCCACGCCGAAGGGCGATTGAACTGGCGAGTATTGACTACATTGTTATAGCCAATTGTCCGTTTGTACCTATCGAAGCGCGCTGCGATCGCGCGATGTCCGACCACGCGCGGCCGCGCGACCTTGTTTCTTTGCGCTTCGGCCGCGATCGCCGGCATCCCGCATGCATGATCCACGTGCCCATGAGTGTAGATCGCGGTGTTGACGCGATCGGGCGAGAATTTCCGGAGCAGTTCGAGGGTCGCATCCTGATTGAAGTAGGCGCCGGTATCGATCAGCACCAATCCTTCGCGCGTCCTGATCGCCGTGACGTTCGCGAACCATCGGTAGAACATCACGCCGTCGGCGACTTCCTCATACTCGCCGGTCGGCATCAGCGGATGAACCTGGCGCGTCGTAATTTCGCCGGTAAACATTTTTTCGGACTGATCGCGGATCGCGCCCATGGTTGAAATTCCCCGGCCTACTTCAGCGGATGCAGCTCTTCGATATGCCTTATCTTGTGATGATCGACCCAGTGGTAGCGCTCGTGCTGATCGATCAGGCGCGCCTCGATTCCGGCCGCGCGCGCGCCGAGGATATCGATCGAGAAAATGTCGCCGGCGAAGCGCACCTCGTCGGGCGCGACGCCGAGGCGTTCGAGCGCGATCTGAAAAATGCGCGGGTCGGGCTTCGCGACGCCGACAATGTGCGAATCGATAATCACGTCGAAGAACGGCGCCAATCCAAATCGTTTGGTGTCGGCCTCGACCTGGCCCTCGGCATTCGAAACGATCGCGAGTTTGTAGCCGGCGGATTTAAGCCGCTCGAGCGCTTCGAGCGTGCCCGGCCGCACGACGCGCCAGAGCGTGGCCTCGCGATGAATCGCGCCGAAGCGCTCGCCGTGTTCCGCGACTTCCTCGGCGGGAATCCCGGCAGCTTCGAGCCACGCGCGAAAAAAATGCGCGTAGGCATGGATTACATCTTTTTCGCCAGCCATCAGCAGGTGATCGATCTTCTGGCGGCCGACATACTCGGCGTGCTCGAGCGCGAGCGGATCGATTTTGCGTCCTTCGCGCGAAAATTCCTGCGCCAATAAATCATAGTCGAGAAATGCCAGCGTCCCGCCAAAGTCGAACAGCAGCGCCTTGATTTTCTCGTCGCCTGCGTTGTGCGGCTCGGCGGTCTTCTTCTTCGATCGATGAGTGCTCTTGGTCATGCGCCTCAAGTCTAAGGAACCTCGCCGACGATGCATAGCGCGCCTCGAATTAATCGCCGTCAATCGAGTCGATGAGCGAGGCTGGTTGCGCGGCTGCGGCGCGAAAAGATATGATTTTTCTGGATTTTTAGCGCCACCGCTCGAATCGATCGTCGATCACGGAGGACTGATGTTTACCGGAATCATCGAAGACCTCGGCACCGTCGAGAGCCTGAAGCCGACCGATCAGGGCGTCGTGATCACGATTCATACTTCGCTGCCGGTTGCCGAGATTTCGATCGGCGATTCGATCACCGTGAATGGCGCTTGCCTGACCGTGGTTTCGAAAAGTCCGGGACGATTCGCGATGGACGTCTCGGCGGAGACGCTCAGATGCACCGGGCTCGGCGAGTTGAAGCCGGGCAGTCGCGTGAATCTCGAGCGCTGCCTCACGCTCGGCAAGCTGCTCGGCGGGCATCTGGTTTCGGGACACGTCGACGGCGCCGGCCGTATCGTTTCGATCAAGCCGGAGGGCGATTCGAGACTTTTCACGTTTGAAGTCGCGCCCGCGCAGGCGCGCTACCTGGTTGAGAAAGGTTCGGTCGCGATCGACGGCGCCAGCCTGACCGTGTTCTCGCTCAAGGACTGCAATTTTTCGGTCGAGGTGATCCCGCATACGCTCAGATGCACCACGCTCGGCTTCAAGCAGGCGGGCGACAGCGTGAATATCGAGACCGACATGCTGGTCAAATATGTAGAGCGGATCCTGGTCGCGCGCGAAACGGCGCGCGGCACGGCGTCGTGAATCGCGCGAAATCCCTGTCGCAGAGCATGAATAACGCATGAGCCTGATGCAGATACCGAGGAAGATCGAGTACGCGCTGCGTGCGATGATCTATCTCGCCGATCGGCCGTCGGGCGTTGCGCGCGGTACCGAGATCGCCGCGCACGAGCACATCCCGAAGTACTATCTCGAGAAGGTGATTCGCGACCTGATGCGGCGCGGACTGGTGCATGCGCGGCGCGGTCCCGGCGGCGGCTATCAGCTTGCGCGCGACGCCAACTCGATTTCGTTCCGCGACATTATCGAGGCGGTCGAGGGTCCGATCACGCTCAACGTATGCACCGACGGCAGCAGTTCGTGCGCCTTGCAGCCGTCGTGCCGGATGTACCGCGTGTGGGAAAAAGGCCAGCGCGTCCTGCTCGAAGTATTTTCGGATACCACGCTCGCGGAAATCGCCGCGTCGCGGCCACCGTCGGAATCGGCGCTTCGCATCACAGATTCGCTCGCGGCGGACGCGCTTTCGCGCGACAAATCCCAACCCGCCTAGCCAGACCGAATTGAACCGATCGCCGTCTTCGGCCCAGCCGCTGTCCGATATGAGCGAAGACGATCTCGCGGGTATCGTCAGTGTTGCACCGCCCGCCCGCCGCGGCGCGCGAGTCTTCACCGAGAAGACTTTTTATCTCGAGGAATTTTACGGCAAGAGTCTGCTCTTCGCGCTGATTCCGCCGGCCGGCCAGCGGATCGGTGACTTCGATTCGCTGCTGCAGACGCTGCGCGAACTCCGGCGCAATCAGACGCGATGTATCGTGATCGTCGCGCCGAGCGCGCTGCCCAAGCTGATGCGGCGGCTCGGACGGCTCGCGCCGAAAGAACCGCCGCCGGTGTTCAATCCGTCCGAGGGATTGCGCTCGCGGCCGTATCCGCCAGACACCGCAGTCGCGGAAATCTGGGAGCGGCTGCGGGCGGGATCGATCGTGGTCGCTTCGATGAGCCGCGACGACGCCGACGATCTCACCGTCTTCGCCCGCGAACTCGCGAGCCGGCTTCGCGTCTTCAAACTGCTGATGCTGGATCGGGCCGGCGGCTTGCTCGGCCGTAACGGAGAACGGCTCTCGTTCGTCGAACAAAAACGCATCGGGCGCATGCTGCGCGATATCCGCTCGCCCGCTCGCAGAGCCATCGTGCGCGCCGCGCTCGCCGCGCTCGATGACGGCGTGGGGAGCGTCAACCTGGTCGCGCCGCGCGACGTTTACGAAGAGCTGTTCAGTTTTATCGGCGCCGGCACGCTCTTCACGGAGCTGCAGTACGGCTTCGTGCGGCCGGTTTCGATCGACGACTTCGAGGAAGTCGAAGCGTTGATCGTGCGCGGCCAGAACGAAGGATTCCTGCTGCCGCGGAGCCCCGATCAGATCGCGCAGATTTTGCCGTCGTGCTTCGGCTATCGAATCGGCGACGAGCATCTCGCCGGAATCTGCTCGCTGCTGACCGAGCCGTATCGGCGCGAGCGGGCCGGCGAAATCACCGCGATGTACACGCTGACGCGCTTCCAGGGTGAAGGCGTGGCCGCCGTTTTGGTGCGCGAGATCTTGAAGGAAGCGCGCGCGCGACGCCTCAAGTATGTGTTCGCATGCACCAGCGAGGAGCGCGTCGCGGGATTTTTTGCGCGGCTCGGATTCGATCGCGTCGGCGCCGAAGACGTTTCGCCGGCCAAGTGGCGCGGCTACGATCCGTCGCGCATCGAGCACCTGCTGATCTTTCGCTCGACTCTCGATTGACGTTTTTCGGCGCCGCGATGTCTTCTACGCCGAAATTGCCGCTAGCGATTCCGCCCGCCGCCGCAATCGCGATCGTCGCGATCGTCGTCGCGGTCCTGATGTTTCATCGCATCGGCGCGAGCGACGTCTGCAACGCCAACGAAGCAGTCGAGGGCGTGTTCGTCCAGCAGATGGTCGAGCACGGTAAACTGCTCTTCCCGCTCGAGAACGGCAGTATCCCGATGTACAAGCCGCCGCTATTTCATTGGAGCGCCGCCGCGATCGATTACGCCGCCGGCATCCGCAAGGTCACCGCGGCGAACCTGCGATTTCCGTCGGCGCTGTATGCGACCGCGGGCGCGATTCTCGCGATGCTCTTCGCGTACGGAATACTTGGAATCGAAGGCGCGATCCTCGCCGGCCTGGTACTCGCGGGCTCGTATCAGTACGTGATCCTCGGGCGCTTCGGCCGCGTCGATATGACCTTGTGCTTCTTCGAAACGCTCGCGCTGTTTGCGTTTATGAGATGGCTGCCGCGCGATTCGACCGCGTTGGCGTCGCGCGCACGCGTCGAAGGCAACGTCGGCGCACTCTACCTGATGGCGCTCGCGATGGCTCTGGGAGTGCTCGCCAAGGGCCCGGTCGGCGCGCTTCTTCCGGGACTATCAATTTTGATTTTCATGATCGTCGAGCGGCGGTGGCGACAAATCTTTGCGATGCTCGATCCGGGCGCCGTCATCCTCGGCGTGGTATTGGCGTCGAGTTGGTACCTCGCGTGCTACGTCGGCGGACGTTATGGATTCCTCGATCGCCAACTCGGCGACGAAAACGTCGGCCGCTTTTTCGGCTCGCTCGGCGCGATGTCGCCGGTCTATTACTTGAAGCCGATCCTGCTGAACTCGGCGCCGTTCAGTCTCTTTATTCCCGTCGCCGCCGCGACCGCGCTATCACCTCGATTGCGCCGCGCACTTTTCGGCGAACTCGACGCGGCGAGCGATTCCGCTGAAGCCTCGGCCGTATCAACGCCTCGCGCGCTCACCGCGGTGCGACTGTTCGCGATCTTCTACTTCGTCACGATCGTGTTTTTCTCGCTCGCTGCGTACAAGCGCCGCGCGTATCTGCTGCCGGTATGGCCCGCGTCGGCGGTGATGCTGGCGTGGTGGATTCGCAGCATGCCGTCGCCACCATGGCGCCGTATCGCAACCTTGAGTTTCGCCACACTCTGCGCCGCGCTCGCGATTTTCAATTTCGTCTATATCCCGGCGCTCGAAGTCGCCTCGTGCCGCAACGACAGCTACCGCCCCGCCGCTGAGGAAATCGCGCGCGTGGTCGGCGCCGACGAACCGCTCTACCTGTACGGATTCAAGGAGGAACTCGCGCCATTGCTCTTCTATCTGGGTCGCGACGCGCCGATGCTGACGGGCCGGCTTGGCGACGCGCCGCCGGGGTACATAATCGTGCCCGCGAGCGTGTGGAAAAAGCGCGAGCCCGAGGCGCTCGATCTCGAACCAGTGCTGACCTCCGATCACGGCAGCCGGCATCTGGTGGTGCTCAAGCACGGCAAATCGTATGCGTCACGCAGTTTCCCTTGAGCGATGCGCGCGGCTAAATCCGGTTGAGTTTTTTTTCGTAGCGATGGTGCTATAGAGAAGTCAGAACCGCTTAGTTCGCTCGCTCGCAGGAGGAACAGATATGGCCGGCAATCGACCGCGGCACGTTCTCGACGGCTACAAGGTTCTCGACTTCACGCAAATCGTCGCGGGCCCGACCTGCACCTTGATGCTCGCTGAGATGGGCGCCGAAGTGATCAAGGTGGAGCTGGCGCCGGCCGGCGATCCGACGCGCGCCGCCGAAGTGATGATCAACGGCCGCAGCGGATACTTCGTCCAGCACAATCGCGGCAAGAAAGGAATCTGCGTCGATGTCAAAACGCCCGACGGCCTCGCAATTATCAAGGGCCTGATCGAGAAGGTCGATGTGCTGGTGGAGAATTTTGCGCCGGGCGTGATCGGACGGCTCGGCCTCGACTACGAAACGGTCAAATCGATCAATCCGAAAGTCGTGATGTGCTCGATTTCCGCCTTCGGACAAACCGGGCCGCTCGCAAACGAGCCGGGCTTCGATTACCTGGGCGCGGCCTACGCCGGAATCGTCTCGATGGGCGGCGAACGCGACGGCGCACCCTACGTGATCATGACCGCGCTAGGCGATGTCAGCACCGGCGCGCATGCGATGGGTGCGGTCTGCGCGGCCCTGCTCTATCGCGAGCGCACCGGACTTGGCCAGTACCTCGATTTGTCGCTGCTCGACACCTACTTTCACTACCACGAGTCGGGAATTCAATCGCTCAGTTTGAGCAAGGGCGCAATCAATCCGACGCGTTCGGGCTTGCATTCCTGGTACGCGGTGCCGGCGGGAATTTTCAAGGCGAAGGATCGTTACATGATCATTATCGCGCCGCTGGAGCATCAGTTTTCTAATTTGTGCCGCGCGATGGGCCAACCGGAACTCGCGACTGATCCGCGCTTCAAGACCAACGCCGACCGTCTGAAGAATCTGAAAGAACTGGTGGCGACGATCGAAGCGTGGCTGCAATCGGCGCCGAGCGACGACGCGTCGATGGCCGCGATGAAGGAATTGCGCGTGCCGCACGCGCCGGTGCTGTCGGTGGAGGAGGCGGTCAAGCATCCGCATCTGCGCGAGCGAGGGACGGTTCGCACGGTGCATGATCGCATTCTTGGCGATTTCGACGTGCCGGGCTTCGCGCTTCGATTTTCGGAATTTCCCGAACAGCTCGAATTGCAGGCGCCGTTCCTCGGCGAGCATAACGAGGAAGTGCTGACCAACTATCTCGGCTACAGCAGCGCGCGCGTGAAGGAATTGCAGCAGAAAGGAATTCTGCGAAGCGGCCCCGCCTGATCTAGTTCTCCGACAGGATCACCTCGAATGCGGCGCTGCTGTCGCGCACGATTCCGATCGCACTCAGCATCCGCCCGAGCCGCAGCATCGGCATCACGAACCAGTATTTGCGTTCGACCAGCGCGGTCACGTGCTCGCGTTCGTTGCGATCGACGATCGCGCGCACCTCGCCGTTGAAGATCTCGTGGCCAATGCGCAGCGAGATTGCCGGCCGCGCCTTCACGTTGCGCACCCAGTTGCGATTCGCATTCGCTGTGACCACGTACAACTTGCCGTCATCGACCAGGTACCAGATCGTGACGTCGTAAGGCCGCCCGGTCTTGCGGCCATAGTGCGTGAGGCACAGCGTTTGTCGATTCTCGACGCGCGCGAGTCGCTCGAAAGCTTTCGACGCCATCGTCTGTGCCTCCTGCCGGATCGGTGCGCGGGATGCTCTACTGCGTGATCGTCTCCATCACCTTCCCGCTCGCGCCGTCCACGATATCCACCTCGACACTCGACGACACCTGGCTCTGCTTCTTCGCGGTCTCTATGCCGGCCTTCAGATCGCCGAGGAACTTGCTCTTCGCGAACGGCGGCATCTGGTCCATCGGGAAGTTGTCCATCATGACTTTGGCCTTGAGCTTGTCAGGCCATTGGACGGCGCCGACCTTCGCTCCCGCGATCGGCAGTCCGCGCACCATCTGCTCGATCGCGCCGTGAAAATCTTTTGCTGATGCCGTCGCGATCGGTGGGGTCGCCTCCGCTGGACGCTCTTCCGCCGCGGTACTCGACGTCGTCAATGCCGGCTGCCCCGACGCTCCCGATCCTGCCGTGCTGTTCAGTTTCGCGATCAGTTCCTTCACTTGATTCCGCGCCGTGTCGTCCGCTGCCAGTTTGAGCGCCTTCTCGAGCGACGCCCGCGCGTCAGCAGTTTTATTCTGCTGCGCGTACGCGATTCCCATGTTGTAGTAGGCCTGAAAAAATTCCGGCTTGCTCGCGATCGCCTTCTTATATTGCACGATCGCCTGGTCCGCGTTGCCCGTATAAAGGTACATCGTGCCGAGATCGGTCCGCACTTCCGGATCGTTGCTCTTGATTTTCAGATAGTGCTCGTATGCCGCCACGGCTTCGTCGTAATGCTGCTTGTCGTAGTCGATGTCGCCGATTCCGCGCAGCGCGTCGAGGTTCTCCGGCTGCAATTTCAGCACATGCGCGTACGCTTCCTCGGCCTTGGCGTAGTAGCTCGAATCGAACATCGCCGCACGCATCGAGACCGCGCCCAGCTTGTTCCACGCGGCGACGTCGCTCGGCTTGGCGCGCGCCTCTTTTTCGATCTTGTCGATAAATGTTCGCGCTTCGGTCGGCAGTTCGATCTTCGGATGCCCCGGCGGCAGTTCGCCCGCGCTCTTACCGCCCGGCGCGGGATTCGCCGTGGTAGCGCCGCTCGGCGGATTGCCCGACGCCGGCGTCGATACGCCCGCCGACGCGACGACCGGCGCGCTCGCGACCTGCTCGCGCACCACCTCCGGCGTGCGCAGCATGATCCACGCCGCGGCGCCCAGCCCGACGATCGTAATCCCGGCGAACACCGCGACGAATGCGGTCGTTATCGGCGTCGTACGCACGCCGACCGCGCCCTCGCCTGCTCCGGCGGCGGCGCCCGCTATCGAACGTCCGCATTCCACGCAAAACTTCGCCTGGGCCATCAGCGGCGCGCCGCATTGCGGACAGAATCGCATGAGCAAATTCCTACATGAGCGCGTTCAGCCAGCGCAACTCGCCCCAATGTACGGCTACCCGATTCCACGCGCCATGCGGTATAGTGCGCGCGTACTCCAACTCTTCGCGAGGTGACCAGAATGCAACTCTACGATTCATTCGGACCCAATCCGCGCGCGATGCGCATGTTCCTGGCCGAGAAGGGAATCACGATTCCCACTATAAACGTCGATCTGATGGGCGCGGAAAATCGCAAGCCTCCATACACCGATCGCAATCCCGGCGGACAACTGCCCGCCCTCGAACTCGACAACGGCAAGTGTATCGGCGAGACCGTCGCGATTTGGGAATACCTCGAAGAAAAGCATCCGACGCCTGCGCTGATCGGCGCCAACGCGGAAGAACGCGCCGAGGCTCGCATGTGGCAGCGCCGCGTCGAGCTGCAGATCACCGAGCATATGTACAATGGCTTTCGCTTCGCCGAGGGCGCCGAGCTGTTCAAGAACCGGATGCGCATCCTGCCCGAAGCCGCGCCCGGCCTGAAGCTAGTCGTGCAGGACAAATTGAAGTGGCTCGACGGCCTGCTCGAGGGCAAGCAGTATATCGCCGGCGACCGGTTCACGATCGCCGACATCATTCTGTTCGCCGCGCTCGATTTCGGCGGCGGCGTCGGCCAGAAAATCGATCCGTCGCTGAAGAACGTCAATGCGTGGTTCAAGCGCGTCGATTCGCGGCCCAGCGCTAAATCGAGTCTCCATCCCGCGTCCGCGCAAAACGGAATGAAGGGCTGAGCAACTTGATCCTAGTGGCACAGGCTTTAGCCTGTGTGTCTCGCGCGATTGATCGCTGAAGATGCCGGCGTCAGATCGAATATGGCTGCGAATATCGAGCAAGTAACCGCCCAGCTCACCAGATTGGTGCGCGCGAAAACTGGCGACCCCGGCGCGAGCGCGCACTCGCTCGAGACGCTGCCCGGCCACGCCGGCTTCAGCTACAGCTTTATCCTCGAGCGCAGCACGCCGACCGCGACGCCCGCCGGCAAATTCGTCGTGCGGATGGCCGCGCCTGCGGTGAAGATCTCAGGCCCCGCGGATATCCAGCGGCAGGCGCGCATCATGGCGTCGCTCGCCGGCACGCGCGTCCCGGTCCCGCCGGTGCTATGGCATGGCGACGAGCCTGAGTTTTTCGATCGTCCGTACTTCGTCGTCGGCTTCCTCGACGGCTTCAAGCTCGGCGAATCGATGCTGCCCCGCCCGCATCTGCAGCGCCTCGCGCGCAAGGGCGTCGAGACGATGGCCGCGCTGCATAATCTGCCGTGGCAGCCGCGCGTGTATGCGTTCGGCGAGCCGTTTCCGCTGAGCGAAGAGATGAAGCGGCTCGACTACCTGCTCGACCGCCCGACGCTCGATCCCGCCGTCGTCGCGCGCGCCCCCGAACTGCGCGAGCGTCTGCGCTCGAGCCTGCCCGACAACGCGCGTATCGGATGCGTCCACGGCGATTTCCAGTGGTCCAACGTGCTCTTCAATGAAGAGCGCCCGGTCTGCGTGATCGATTGGGAAATCGCGCTCTGCGGCGCAACCCTGCTCGATCTCGGCTGGATTTGTTTCTTCTCCGATCCCGCAAGCTGGGTCAACCGCGATCTGGTCGCAACCTCGCCGCTCTCCGCCGATGAAATCGTCGATACGTACGCCGCGGCGACCGGCTTTCCGGTGAGTCGCGACGAGGTCAATTGGTTCCGCTCTTTTGCCGGCTACCGTTTCGGCGTGATCACGTGCTTCAATCTGATGCTGCATCGGCGCGGCAAGCGCGAAGACCCACAGTGGGAGGAAACCGCGCTGTCCGCGCCACGGATGTTCGAGCACGGCCTTGAAATGCTCGGCTGAGGAAATCGCACATGGACTCGACCGCCAAACGCTACGCTGAGATCCAGACGCCCGAAGACAATCATCCCGCGCTCAATGCGATCCTCGGCGCTAATCCATTCGTCGGCCTCGACGCGACGCAGGTGGTCGGCACACTCACGATGCTGATGCGGAATCTGGCCGGGCAGCCCACCGCCGTGGGTTCGCGCGCATTCCAGCTATGGCTCGAACTCGGCCAGATCGTCGCCGGCGCTTCGTCCGTCGCACCCGAGCCCGGCGACAAGCGCTTTGCCGATCCCGCATGGTCGGAGCATCCCGCCTATCGCCGCATGATGCAGTCCTATCTCGCGTGGCGCACTGCGATGCATGATCTCGTCAACGACGAAGATGTCGACTGGCAGGAAGTCGAACAGCAAAAGTTCGCCCTCACGCTGATCACCGAGGCGCTCTCGCCGACCAACTTTTTCTTCACCAATCCAAGTGCGCTGAAACGCGCGTTCGATACCGCCGGCCAGAGTGTCGTGCGCGGCATCGGCAGTTTTCTTTCCGATCTGTGGAACAACGGCGGGATGCCCGAGCAGGTCGATAAGCGCCCGTTTCAGGTCGGCAAAAATCTCGCCGTGTCTGCCGGCGCCGTCGTTTTTCGCAGCCCCGTCTGCGAAGTGATTCAGTACGCGCCCGCGACCGACAACATTTACCAGCGCCCGCTGGTTTTCATCCCGCCACAAATCAACAAGTTCTACATCATGGATCTCGCGCCCGGCCGCAGCTTCGTCGAGTATGCGGTCAAGCACGGCCTTCCGATGTTCACGATCAGTTGGCGCAACCCAACGCCCGAGAATCGCAACTGGGGCCTCGACGATTACGTCACCGCCTGCAAAGACGCGATCGCGGCGGCCTGCGAAATCACCGGCAGTCCGGATTGCAACGTGCTCGGCGTATGCGCCGGCGGTATCACGACCTCGATGATGCTCGGTCATCTCGCCGCCAGCGGCGATCGCCGCGTGAACTCCGCGACGTTGCTCGTCACGATGCTCGACACCAGCATGCCCTCGATGACCGGGATGTTCGCCACTGAAGACGCAATCAAGGCGGCGCGCGATCGCTCGGCGCAAAAGGGCATCCTCGACGGCGCGGACATGGCGCGCGTGTTCGCGTGGCTGCGTCCCAACGATCTGGTGTGGAACTATTGGGTCAATAATTACTTGCTCGGCAACGATCCCGCGCCGTTCGATATCCTCTACTGGAACAGCGACTCGACCAATCTGCCTGCAAAGTTGCACGCCGGATTTCTCGAACTGTTTCTGAAGAATCCGCTCACCAAAAGCGGAGAGGTGGAAATTCTCGGCACGCCGATCGATCTGAAGGCGGTCAAGAACGACATGTACCTCGTCGCCGGCATGACCGATCACATCTGCGCGTGGCGCTCGTGCTATCGCTCGACGCGGCTCTTCGGCGGACGGATCGAATTTGTGCTCGGCTCGAGCGGACACATCCAGAGCCTGGTGAATCCTCCGGGCAATTTCAAAGCGCGCTACTATGTCGGCGGGAAGCTGCCTGAGAATGCCGACGAATGGCTGAAGGGCGCGTCAGAGAACAAGGGCACCTGGTGGGATCACTGGATTAAGTGGGTCGGCGCGCGCTCCGGCGAGGAACGTCCGGCGCCGAAATCGCTCGGCAGCGATCGCTACAAGCCGACGACGCCCGCACCCGGCATCTACGTGCACGAGCATCACTAGCCTGACTCTGCGGTTCCAAGTCCGCACCGCGATTGGTGTTGCGTTCGGATACACCCCCGAGCTTCAAACTCCCTTCACGTTGGGCATAGACTCTGGCACAGTCTTCGCTGTACCGGTCTGCAAATGATTTCGAAGGCCATCGAAAAGCCGAAAGGCGGATGGGCGGTCGCCCCGAATCTCATCGACTACGAAAAGGTCTGCGCCGGATATTCGTGGGATGCGGCCCAGCGCGAACTCGATGGCCTGCCGGGCGGCCGCGGACTCAACATCGCGCACGAGGCGATCGATCGTCACGCGGCTGGCGCGCTGCGCAATCACTTGGCGCTGCGATGGATCGCCAAAAGCGGCGAGATTCGCGATTTTTCCTACGCTGACCTGCGCTTGCTCACTAACCGTTTCGCGAACCTGCTCCGCCGCCTGGGTCTTAGCAAGGCCGAGCGGGTGTTCGCGCTGGCTGGTCGTATTCCGGAACTTTATATCAGCGCGCTTGGGACGCTGAAGAATGGCAACGTCTTTTGCCCGCTCTTTTCTGCGTTCGGCCCGGAACCGATCCGTCAACGGATCGGCATCGGCGATGGCCGGGTGCTGCTGACTACCGTTGCACTTTACAAACGCAAAATCGCCGGCATCCGCGCCTCGCTACCTGGGCTGCGGCACGTGCTGCTGGTCGGGAGTCCCGAAGAGATTCGCGCGATCCCCAACACCGAAGATTTCGGTCAGTTGATGAACGAAGCGAGCGACGATTTCGAGATCCCGCAGACCGATCCCGAGGATCTCGCGCTGCTTCACTTCACCAGCGGCACCACCGGCAAGCCCAAGGGCGCGATGCATGTGCATCAAGCCGTGGTAGCGCATCATGTGACTGGCCGCCTGGCGCTCGACTTTCATCCCGGCGATATTTTTTGGTGCACGGCGGATCCCGGATGGATAACGGGCACCTCATACGGAATAATCGCGCCGCTCACCAACGGCATCACCAGCATCATCGATGAAGCGGAATTCGATGCTGAACGATGGTACGCGTTGCTGCAGAAGCAGAAGGTAACTGTCTGGTACACCGCGCCGACCGCGGTGCGCATGATGATGAAGATTGGGACCGAGGTGATCCGCAAGTACGATCTTCGCCACTTGCGCTTTATCGCCAGCGTCGGTGAGCCGCTCAATCCGGAAGCCGTGGTGTGGGGACAGGAGGCATTCGGCTTGCCGATTCACGACAATTGGTGGCAAACGGAGACCGGCGGCATCATGATCTCAAACTTCGCCGCGATGGATATTCGGCCGGGCTCGATGGGACGCCCGCTCCCCGGCATCGAGGCAGGCATCGTGCGTCGCCGCGAGGACGGCACTATCGAAGAAATTCGCGAAGCCGGAGTCGAAGGCGAACTCGCGCTGCGGCCGGGTTGGCCGTCGATGTTTCGCGGCTACCTGAACGAAGAAGAGCGCTATCGCAAATGCTTCGCGGGAGGATGGTATCTCACGGGCGACCTCGCGCGGCGCGACGGCGACGGTTACTTCTGGTTCGTTGGCCGCGCCGACGATGTGATCAAATCGTCGGGTCATCTGATCGGGCCTTTCGAAGTCGAAAGCACCCTGTTGGAGCATCCGGCGGTTGCGGAGGCGGGCGTCATCGGCAAACCGGACCCGATGGCCGGTGAAATCGTGAAGGCTTTCGTCTCACTCAAGCCGGCGTTCGTCGCGAGCGACGAGCTTCGCAGCGAGCTGCTCGGCTTCGCGCGCAAGCGGTTGGGTGCGGTGGTTGCGCCTAAGGAAATCGACTTCATCGCCAACGTGCCGAAGACCCGCAGCGGAAAGATCATGCGCCGACTGCTCAAGGCACGCGAACTCGGCCTTCCCGAGGGCGACACCTCGACCCTGGAGAGTCAGTAGAACGTGGCGCTACAACCAATCACACCGACAGCGAACGTTGAAGCAGGGCACGCACTGGCTTTGCTGCGCGACATGGTCCGCATCCGCCGCTTCGAGGAGAAATGCGCCGAGCTGTACAGCGCGAGCAAAATCCGCGGATTTCTCCATCTCTATATTGGCGAGGAAGCCGTCGCGGTCGGCGCGATGCACGCGCTGACGCCGGAAGACAATGTCGTCGCGACCTATCGCGAGCACGGACACGCGCTGCTGCGCGGAGTTTCGGCCAACTCGATCATGGCCGAGATGTACGGCAAGCAGGAAGGATGCAGCCGCGGCCGTGGCGGCTCGATGCATCTGTTCGACGCGGCGGCGCGATTTTACGGTGGCAATGCGATCGTTGGGGGCGGGCTGCCGCTCGCGATCGGCATCGCGCTAGCCGACAAGCTGCAACATCGCCAGCGCGTGACCGCGTGCTTCTTCGGCGACGGCGCGGTGGCCGAGGGCGAGTTTCACGAATGCATGAACCTCGCAGCGTTGTGGAAGCTCCCCGTGCTGCTGTGCTGCGAGAACAATCTCTACGCGATGGGCACCGCGCTCAAGCGGGCGCAGTCGCAAACCGATCTGAGCCTGAAAGCTGCCGCATACGGAATGCCGGCCTGGCCGGTCGATGGGATGGACGTAGTCGCGTGCCAGGAAGCCGCGCAGCGAGCCACCCTCGCGGTGCGCTCCGGTGAAGGGCCGTGCTTCCTTGAATTCCGGACTTATCGATTCCGCGCGCACTCGATGTACGATCCGCAGCTCTATCGCGACAAGCGCGAAGTCGAGGAATGGAAGAAACTCGATCCGATCGCGACCTTTGAGAATCGTCTGACAACACAGGGCGTTTTGGATGACGCGAAGATGAAGCGCATCGAAGATGAGGTCGCGTCGGAGATTGAAAAAGCGGTCGCTTTCGCCGAGGCGGGGACTTTCGAGCCGATCGAAGAGCTTACGCGTTTCGCGTACTCGGCAGAGAAGCCTGAGTGAGCCCGGACGCGCAGAAAATAAAGATCACTTATCGCGAGGCGATCCGTCAGGCGATCCGCGATGCGCTTATCCGCGATCAGCGGGTCTTCCTGATGGGTGAAGATGTCGGCGCTTACGGCGGATGCTTCGCGGTGAGCAAAGGGTTGCTCGAGGAATTCGGCCCCGATCGCATCCGTGACACGCCGCTTTCCGAATCCGCATTCGTCGGCGCCGGAATCGGCGCGGCGATGAACGGTATGCGGCCGATCGTCGAAATCATGACGGTCAATTTCAGCTTGCTGGCGCTAGATCAAATCGTGAACAACGCGGCGACGATCCTTCACATGTCGGGCGGTCAGTTCAACATTCCGCTAGTGATCAGGATGACCACCGGCGCCGGGCGGCAGCTCGCGGCGCAGCATTCGCATAGCCTCGAAGGATGGTACGCGCACATCCCGGGCATCAAGGTGCTGGCGCCGGCGACGCTCGAGGACGCACGCGGGATGCTCTGGACGGCGCTCGAGGATCCCGACCCGGTGCTGATTTTCGAGCATGGCACGCTGTACAACATGCAGGGCGAGATCGCCGCCGATGCGGTTCCCGTCGAAATCTCCAAGGCCGCGGTCCGGCGCGCAGGCACGGACGTGAGCCTGATCACTTACGGCGGCACGCTGGGCAAGACAATGCTAGCCGCCGAGCATCTTGCAGCATCGGGGGTGGAAGCGGAGGTCGTGGATCTCCGGACGTTGCGGCCGCTCGATACCACGACGATTCTCGATTCGGTTATGCGCACGCATCGCGCGGTGATCATCGACGAAGGATGGCGCAGCGGCAGCATCTCGGCCGAGATCAGCGCCCGCATCATGGAAGGAGCATTTTACGAACTCGATCTGCCGGTCGAACGGATCTGCAGCGCGGAAGTTCCGATCCCTTACGCTAAACAGCTCGAAGACGCCGCGCTGCCCCAGGCGGCTACGATCGTTGCGACGGTGACGCGGATGATGGGCGGTCATGGCTGATTTTCTGATGCCCTCGCTCGGCGCCGATATGGAAGTCGGCACGGTGCTGCAATGGCTGGTGAAGCCGGGCGACGTGGTGAAGCGCGGCGATATTGTTGCGGTCGTGGATACCGAGAAGGCCACGATCGAGGTGGAAATTTTCCTGGCCGGCGTCATCCAAAAGATCGTCGTGCCGGAAGGAGAAAAGGTTCCCGTCGGTACACTGCTGGCCCTGCTCACGACTGATGGCGAGGCAGTCACTGCCGTTCCCGAGGCGAAGCCGAAACCCGCGGCGCCCGCGCCGGTAGTTAGCCCGCTCGCTCCACCGACTCCTCCGCTTGTGGCAAGGCCGACACCGATACCTGCGCCGCCCCATCGCCCACGTATTTCTCCGCTCGCGATGCGCGTCGCGATGGATCTGAAGGTCGATCTCGCGACTGTCCAGGGCACCGGTCCCGAGGGTGCGATTACCAAAGCCGATGTCGAGCGCGCCGCGAAGGCTCCGCCGCCGCCGGCTCCTGAACCCGCGGTTGCGGCGCCGATTGCGGGGCCGGCGCCAACGGCGCCGCCGAAGGCCGCGCCAATCGACCATCGCGCCGCGATGCGCAAAGTGATCGCAGCGGCAATGGCCCGCTCGAAACGCGAGATACCTCATTACTACCTCGGCACTCACATCGACATGAGCAACGCAACGGGCTGGCTCCAGGTGGAAAATCTTAAGCGTCCGGTGACCGACCGGCTGCTCTATTCCGTCCTGCTCCTGAAGGCCGTTGCGCTCGCGGCCCGTCAGATACCCGAGATGAACGGCTTCTGGATCGACGGCGCGTTCAAGCCGAGCGAGGCGGTTCACGTCGGCGTCGCGATATCGCTGCGCCAGGGCGGTCTCATCGCACCGGCGATTCACGATGTCGATAAGAAGGGCCTCGGCGAGATCATGGTGAGCCTGCGCGATCTGGTTAAGCGCGTGCGCGCGGGAGTGCTTCGCAGTTCCGAGATTGCCGACGCGACAATCACAGTCACCAGCCTCGGTGAGCAGGGTGTCGAAACCGTCTTCGGAGTCATCTATCCGCCGCAGGTTGCGCTGGTCGGTTTCGGCAAGATCGTCGAGCGCCCGTGGGCTAGCGGCGGGATGGTCGGCGCGCGGCCGGTGGTGATGGCGAGCCTGTCGGGCGACCATCGCGCGAGCGACGGCCATCGAGGCGGGTTGTTTGTCGCAACCCTCGAGCGTCTGCTGCAGGAGCCGGAGAAGCTGTGACCGACGAGGAGATAAAGGCGCTCTTTCTGCGCGAGCTACACCGGATCGCGCCTGAGGTCGAGCTGAGTGAAATCGATCCGGCGGTCGATCTGCGCGAGCAAATCGACCTCGACTCGATGGACATCCTGAACCTCGCGATCGCTATTCACGAAGCGACCGGAGTCGATATTCCGGAAGCCGACTATCCGCAAATGGCCAGCTTGAACGGGTGCGTGGCCTATCTGCATTCGCGCACCCGCCAGGAGAGATAGAAGTCGGAATCCGGGGAGGTCGCTCGTTCCGATGGCCGGGGCCGCCGGACTAACACCTCCAGCGGCGCGACGCGCGACCGCTCGATGTCACGGAGCTTTCTGATCGTTGTCCGGTTTTTTTGCTTCGCCGATCTGAATCTGAACCTTGACCTCCTTCGGCAGCGCCTCTTTCGGCATCGTCGCCACGAGCTCGAGGACGCCGTCATGGAAGGTGGCTTTCAGGTCTTCGGCCTTCATTCCTTCGGGCAGCGTGATCGCCCGCTCGAAAGAGCCGTAACGAAACTCACGGCGCAAAAAGTCGCGCTTCTTGGTCTCGTGCTTTTCCTCGCGCGAGCCTTTGACGGTGAGCACGCCGCTGACCACCTTGATGTCAACGTCTTTCGGGGCGATGCCGGGCAACTCCACGCGAACCGTGTACTTGTCACCGTCCACGAACGACTCGATTGCCGGTCGCAACGCAGTCGTTTGCCAATCCTTGAACAGTCCGCCGTGCTCGAAGCCGAGCCGTTCCAGCAGATCGTCGAACTCATGCCGGAGTCTCTCCAGCTCTCGCGACGGATTCCATTTCTCCGGTAATGCCATTGTCCTAGCTCCTCGGTTGAAATCGGCATGTTGAGTGACCGAGCAAAGTCAGGAGAACAATTCTCTGAGCGCTTTGCTTATTTGATCGACGCCAGGCCTCGCTTGCGTCTCGAACCGTTTAAACCTTGCGCGATCTCCGCATCGCTCACCCGCCGCGCTGTTTGTGCTCCAATGTTTCGGTCCTCCGTCTTTTTGTGTCAAATTGAGACTGATGTCTGCCACAGCAAGCAGTGCGCCATCCCAGATCAGGCGATTGGAGACGATGCGTCGCGAGGCGATGTAGCCGATCGCGTCACGGGAGCGTATCCGCTGGCACCAAAGGGCTCAGCCAATTCTGCGAAAGGGGACGGGCGCGATGTCAATCTGGGAGTCGATCGGGTTCATGGATCTAAACTCTTGCGGCAGAAGAGTTTACGTCTTGAGACTCGGCGCGCCAATTCAATACCGCGTTGGCATAGCAGTAGCTTAAAGCTTCGCAGGACTCGACGAGATGCCGGTGAATGTGGTTAGAACGCCCGAGGACGAGATCGCGTGGGAGCGCGCGAAAGCACGCGCCCGGCGGCAGTATCCGAGCGCCACAGGCCAAAGGCTCTACGGGATCGTGATCGCCATCTACAATAAAATTGCGCACTACCAGCCGCGTTCCTCTTCCGGAACCAGCAAAGCAGCGGCTGCGCGGAGAACACGATGACTAAAGCATTGATACGAGCCGGGAATCGGCGTGGGACGCAGTCGGACAAGACTCCGGCTGTGGGTCGCAAGCAAAGCTTCAAAGATCCCTCGATATGCGACCGCTGCGGCGCTGTGTACTCGGCGAAAGCCTGGCGGCGCGGCCGACGGCTAACCGCCGAGGTCATGGACAAGGCGCCCTGGGTCACGTGCCCAGGATGTGCGCAGTCGGAGGCAGGCGAGTATCACGGCCAGGTGCTGATCACCATCGGCGACAAGGCAAGTCGCGATGCAATTTCGGCCCGGATCGCAAATGTGGAACGGCGCGCACAGGTTACGCAGCCCGAGCGCCGGATCGTCTCAACCAACTGGAATGGCGAGACGCTCGAAGTGCTGACAACCTCGCAAAAGCTGGCCCATCGAATCGCGCGGGAGGTCGAGAAGGCCTTCGGCGGGCGCTCGCATTTCTCGTGGTCGGCTGACGACGGCGCCCTGCTCGCCACGGTGAAGGCCGCGCCTAGCAAGGCGAAGAAAAAATCGAAGTGACCGAATAGACGGTTTGCGTGCGCGCCCGGTAGTCGAGGACCGGAAACTCGTTGGCGCGATCACCACTTCCGACCTACTCGCGGCGGCGCAAGCGAATGATCGTAGGAAAAGTGCCGCGGGTTAACCTCCTCGCGGGCAGATCCGCGGCTCAAGTAACCCCTTCCTCAGGCCAGATCGAACCACAGGATTTCGGCGTCGCTCCCGCCGGCGATTTTAAGCCGGGCTTCGCCGCTGATTGCGGCGCCGTCGCCCTGCGCGAGCAATATCCCGCTCAGCGCGACGCTGCCGCGCGCCACCTGCAGCCATCCGTGCCGATTCGCGTCGAGCGCGATGTCGAGCGCCGCGCCTGCCGCGAGGCTCGCCACCGACAGGGTCGCATCCTGATGGATTTTCACCGCGCCGTCTTTGCCGTGCCGTGTCGCGATTGGCAGTAGCGCGCCGCGCGCCTTGCTCGTCTCGATCGCCTTCTGCTCGTAGCCGGCTAGGCGGCCCGACTCCGGCCCGACGCTCCGATATAAGAGGCAACTTCCTTGCGGTTGGCACCCATCCGTATGAGAGAGCGAACCATGAGATCTATGCTTACGGAGCGATCTGCTGCCTCGATTTTCGCTACTCGGGATTGGCTCGACCCGAGTAACTTTCCCAGTTGCTCCTGAGTCAATCTTCGGCTCACCCTCTTCTCTTTAACCGCATCCGCCAGCCCCAGCTTTAGTTCAACAATCGCAGCCTCTTCGTCGTTCAGACCAAGAAATTCTGCCGTACTGCCGACTCGCCATCCCGCGGATTCGAGTCGTTTTCTCTTCGTGTTTTTCATCGATAGTCACCTATCCTGCGATTTCGTCGTACTGCCGCAATCGCGCTTTGCACCGCTCGATGACTTGAGATGGTGTCTGCCTGGTCTTCTTGATGAACACGTCCACGAGGACGATTGCATCGCTGTCGATTCGATAGACTAGTCGCCAAGCTTTGTCACCGTCCAGGACCCTCAATTCGTGGCATCTCGTTCCAATTGAAGGCATCGGTCGAGAATGCGGCAGAGCAATGAGTTCACCCCGTTGCAAACGTCTCAACAGGACTCCCGCTTCTGTCCGAGCTTCTGTTGTGAATGGCGGCGTCTTGATCTCGCCGTGCAGCCAAACCAGCGGCTTATCGGGAGCCTTTATCGGCATAGCCTATGTCAAATCCGACATGAACACAAATCGGGACCGTCCGCGGCGTACCTCTGTCATTCGGAGCGAAGCGGAAAATCCCGATCCGAATGCAACCGCAGATTACGCGGATTTCGCCGATTCATAAGCCTGAAACTAAACAGGACGGCACAGTGGAGCCCTTTTGTAATCTGTATAATCAGCGAAATCGGTGGTTAACTTCTTTCTTTACGCGGCGGCGGCCGCGGCCGCCTTTATCGTCATGCGGATCGGCATGTGCTTGATTCCGCCAACGAAGCTCGAGCGCAGGCGCTCGACGGCGCCCGCCAGTTCGGCGTATTCGAGCCGCTCGGCAAGCTGCTGGAAAATCACCTTTAGCTCGAGCCGCGCGAGGTTGGCGCCGAGGCAGAAATGCTCGCCGATGCCGAAGGCGACGTGCGGATTCGGATCGCGCGCGATGTCGAATTTGAATGGCTCTTCGAAAACCTCTTCGTCGCGGTTCGCGGACGGGTAGAACAGGCAGACCGATTCGCCGGCCTTGATTTTCTGCCCGCGAATCTCGGTGTCCTCGGTCGCGGTGCGCGCGAACTGGATGACCGGACTGGTCCAGCGCACGATTTCCTCGACCGCCGAATCGATCAGCGCAGGATTTTTCTTGAGCTTTTGCCATTCGCCCGGACTTTCAATAAACGCGAGTAGCCCGCCGGTGGTGGCGTTGCGGGTGGTCTCGTTGCCGGCGACAACGAGCAGGAAATAGTACGAGAGCATCTCAAATTGCGGCATCGGCTCGCCGCTGATTTTCGCGTTGGCCACGATGCTCGTGATGTCTCTGGTCGGATGCTTCATCCGCTCGGCGACCATCTCGGTGAAATACTGGAACAGTCCGAGCCGCGAGCGATCCATCGTTTCCTGCGCCGACGCGCCCTGCTGGAATTCGGGGTCGCCGCTGCCGATCGTTTCGTTGGTCCACTTGAAGAGCTGATCCCAATCCTGGTGCGGCACGCCGAGCAATTCGGCGATCACCGCGAGCGGAATCCTGGACGACACGTCGGTGACGAAATCGCATTCGCCGCGGCCGGTTACGTCGTCGAGCACCTTGCGCGTGATGCGCTCGATCTCCGGCTGCAGCGGACGCACGCCGCGCCGGGTGAAATGCCGGCTAACGATTGCGCGATACTCGCCGTGCACCGGCGGATCCATGTCGAGCAGATGGCGGAACGGCGGTGTCGGGCTTTGCTCCATCCCCGATTCATTCACGAACACCAGCAGGCGCGGGCCGTTCAGAAAAAGGCGCGGCTGCTTGGAAATCTGCACCAGGTCGGCGTGCTTGGTGATCGCCCAGAACGGATCGGTGTTGGGATACTCGCACCACGACACCGGCTTGTGTTTGCGCAGCCACGCCCACTCGCGATGCGGGTAGCCGTTTTTCGCGTAATGCTCTGGGCCGATGATGTTCAGGCTTTCGGGGGAAAGCTCCGGCGACAGTTCCTGAGGCGTTGACATCGAGAACCTCTCCGCGGCTGACGAATTCTAACGATGCCTGATTGTGACGCGTTGCGATAAATCAGTCACGAGGTCTTTTAGTCGTCGATCACCGTGATCGCCTGGCGCGGACAGAGGCGCACCGCCAGCTTGATCTTCTCGCGCATCGATTCCGGCGGATTCTCGATCAAGAGGTAGCTCTTGTCGTCGTCGCGGACCTCGAACACTTCGGGCGCCGCCTCCTGGCATCGCATATTTCCTTCGCAGAGTTGCTGATCGACGATCACTTTCATTGGATTTCTCCTTGCCGGCGGCTGACGATGCGATCGCAGCATGAGCTTTGTCCAGCGAACTGGCGCGCGCCGCGCCCTGAATCTTACAAGACGTTCCGGCATCGGACCAGCGCCGCGATTTCGCGCCCGAATGCCGGTCTTTGGTAAGCTGCTGTATCTGCGATAAAGTTCGCGCGGAGATGGGCGGTATCGCGCGCGAGGAAACATGGACGATTTTACTTTCGATCCGATGGACGAGGCGACGCGGCGGGATCCGTACCCGCTGTATGCGCGCGCGCGCCGCGAGCATCCGATTTACGCGCATCGCAATCTGCCGGTCGTCTCGGTGTTTCGCCACGCGGACATCGTGAAAATCTTCGGCGATGCCGAAACGTGGTCGAGCGATTTCGCGATGTTCATCCAGCCGTACCTGCTGACGCAGCCGGAGCTGGCCGAGGAGTTCCCGCCGTTCTTTGCGACCACCGACGGCGAGCGTCATCGCCGCCAGCGCATCCTGGTCAACAAGGCGTTCACGCCGAAGATGGTGCGCGCGCTGGAAGCCTCGATGCTCGAGACTGCGCGCGAACTGATCGACAAGGCGGCCGGCGAGGACGTCGTGGACTTGATCCCGGCGTTCACGGCGCCGTTTCCGGTGCGCGTGATCGGAAAATTGATCGGCGTGCCCGAGGCGGACGCGCCAAAGTTCCTCAAATGGTCGCGCGAGCTGACGGAGAGCCAGGTCCAGGGCATCCTGAAGCCGCCGGATCCGGAGTTCATCGCGAAGCAGATCGCCTCTACGCGCGCGATGCACGATTATTTCAAGGTGCTCGTGGCTGAGCGATCCACCGATCCGAGGCCGGACCTGGTGTCCGCGCTGGCCGCCGTCGAGGAGGAAGGCGCGCGGCTATCGACGCCGGAGATGCTACAGATGCTCACGATCCTGCTGATCGCGGGCAACGCGACGACGACTGCGATGCTCGGCAATCTGATCGTCGAGCTGCTGGCGCATCCGGAGCAGCTCGAGCGGCTGCGCGCCGACCATGAATTGATACCGACCACGGTGCAGGAAGTGCTGAGATACTCGTCGCCGGTGCAGGCGATGCCCCGTCTGTGCGCCAAGGCAGCGAAACTCGAGGGCATCGACATCGGCGCGGGCCAGTTCGTCCTTTTGTGGATTGGGTCGGCGAATCGCGATGAGGCGGTGTTCGATCGTGCCGATACGTTCGATATCGCGCGCACGCCGAATCCGCACATCGCGTTCGGCTTCGGGTCGCATTCGTGCATCGGATCGCATCTGGCGTCGATCGAGGGATGTATCGTGCTGCGCGCCCTGCTCGAGGGGACTCGCAGTTTCGAGCTTAAGAATCGAGAGCCGCTGCCGATGCATTCGAGCTTCGTCGCGCGCTCGTACCGTTCGCTGCCGGTCCACCTGGTAGCATCCTGACGCTTGAACGATCGGTGATCCAGGCGAATACGCGCGTTATCTGGTTTGAGCGAATTCATCTTTTAGTCAATTCTATTTGACTTTTAGTCATCATTTGTGTGCTTCCGAGAACCGTCCTGCACGCGCATTTTTCTTGCCTCCTACGATAGGCTAAACGCTCCCTGGCTGCTTTGAAGTCGTCAACTTTATGATTACTTCATATGCCTGAGTGTGACGCCGATTGGCACTCCGTAACACCTCTGGGGGGCAGAGATGTCGTACGACCTTGTTATCAGGAACGGCATCGTGATCGATGGAACGGGCGCGTTTCGCCGGCGCGCCGACGTGGCGGTTCAGGATGGCCGGGTGGCCGAAATCGGGAAAATCACCGACGCCGCCGCCAAAACAATCGACGCGTCCGACTTGATCGTGGCGCCCGGCTTCGTCGATCCGCATACGCATTACGATGCGCAAATCTGCTGGGATCCACTGGTTAGCTGCACCTCATAGCACGGCGTTACGACGGTGGTGATGGGCAACTGCGGAGTGGGTATCGCGCCCTGCAAGCCGCGCGAGCGCGACGTGCCGTCGTGGGACGTGGTGAACATGCAGGCCATTCCATACGACGCGCTGTCGAAGGGCATCGCGTGGGAATGGGAGACGTTTCCCGACTTCATGGCGGCGGCGGAACGGCGCGGCGTCGGAATCAATCTCGCATTTCTCGCGCCGCTCACCCCGTTTCGGCATTACGTGCTGGGCGACGAATCGATGGAGCGGGCGGCGGAGCCGCGCGAGATCGAGCAAGTCGCGGGATTGCTCCGCGAAGCGATGACAGCGGGCGCGTTCGGATTTTCGACCACGACGCTGCGTCATCATATCGGCTACCGGGACAAGCCGTTGGCGTGCCGCCTCGCCTCGCACGAGGAGCTGAAAGCTTACGCCAACGTACTGCGCGATCTCGGCCGCGGCGCGATCGAAATCGCGCTCACGCGCAATACCGGCCGCGTCTCCGAGGATGAACAGGCGCTGCTTGAATTTTTGCTCGACGAAAGCCAGCGACCCGTCACGTGGCTCGGGATCGCGAGCCGGCCCGATCAGCCCGACGCGAGTATGGATACCCTGCATCGACTGGAGCGGTTGATCGAACGGGGCGGAATACCGCAGGTGCTGTGCAAGCCGCTCGTGGTGCAGATGAATCTTCGCAATCCGTTCACGTTCGCGGACATAGAAATGTGGGAGCCGCTGTTCGGTCGGCCGGAGGCCGAACAGAAGAAAATCTATCGCGACGCGAAGTTTCGTGCAGCGTTTCGCGAGGAACTGAAGCGGCCGCATCTGTTTCAAGGCAAATGGAACCGCGTCGAGGTGCTCGAAGTCACGCGCCCGGCGCTCAAATCATGCGAGGGCAAATCGATCACCGAGATCGCATACGAATGGCATCAGGACCCGCTCGATACGTTCTTCGACCTCGCGCTCGAGGACGATCTGAAGGCCCAGTACACGATGCAGCAGTATCACGAGGAAGGCATCAAGCAGCTCATTTGCGATTCGCGCACCATGATCGGGCTGTCCGACGGCGGCGCGCACGTGAATACGCTGTGCGACGCCGGATACTGCACCTATCTGCTCGGCACATGGGTGCGTGAGCGCCGCGCGATGACGCTGGAGCAGGCCGTCAAGCGGATCACGTCGGAGCCGGCGGATTTCTTCGGAATCAAGGATCGCGGGCGGCTGAAGGTCGGTCTGCCGGCGGATATGGCAATCTTCAACGAGGCCCGCGTTGGTTCGGCCACTCGTGCGCGGATGCAAAACGATCTGCCGGGCGGCGGGCGGCGGCTGGTGATGCCGGCGATCGGAATCGAATACACGATCGTCAATGGCGACGTGCTGTTTCAGCAGGGGCATCACACCGGCTACCTGCCGGGGCGGGTGCTGCGCTCGTCGGCGCTTTGATCCGAGCGCATTGCCGTCCAAAGCTGGATGCGGAATACGCATCGTCGGTGCGTGAGTTGTGCTATGAAACTGGCTTGGGCGCGTTATCGTCCGCACCAATCCAGGAGGAATCGCAAATGGCAGAATTTGGAATTTCGATGTTCCCGACCGACTACGCAATCCAGCCCGTCGAGCTTGCTCTTGCCGCCGAGCAGCGCGGCTTCGAGTCGATGTTCTTTCCCGAGCACACGCATATCCCTACCTCGCGCAAGACGCCGTTTCCGGGCGGCACCGAGTTGCCGAAGGAATACTGGCATACGCACGATCCATTCGTGGCGCTCGGCGCGGCGGCCGCCGTCACCAAGAAGCTGAAGCTCGGCACCGGCGTATGCCTGGTGATCGAGCGCGATCCGATCACGCTTGCGAAGGAAGTCGCGTCGCTCGACATGATCTCGAACGGCCGCGTGATTTTCGGAATCGGCGCGGGCTGGAACGTCGAGGAGATGTCGAATCACGGGGCCATCTTCAAGAAGCGCTGGAAAATCGTGAAGGAGAAGATCCTCGCGATGCGCCAAATCTGGACCAAGGAAGCGGCTGAGTATCACGGTGAATTCGTGAACTTCGATCCGATCTGGTCCTTTCCAAAGCCGGTGCAGGCGGGCGGTCCGCCGGTGCTGCTGGGCTCGCAATCGCCGAAAACTTTCGATCGCGTCGCCGAATACTGCGACGGCTGGATGCCGATAAATTTCCCCCGGTACGATCTGGCGGCCAGCGTGAAGGCACTGAGCGAAGCCGGCAAGAAGGCGGGCCGCGACAAGCTGCCGATCTCGATGTTCGGCGTGGATCCCGATGAGGGTCAGATCAAGAAATTCCTCGATATGGGTCTTGACCGACTGATTTTTGCGCTGCCGGCGGCGTCGCGCGAAACGATTCTGCCGATGCTCGACAAGTATGCGGAACTGAAAGCAAAAGCTCACTAGGAATCGCAGGTCGTCACGGATTTGCGGAGGGATCCCCCCTCGGGGGGATCCCTTTTTTTCAGTTGAGGGCGGCAGCTTGGTTCGTCGGGGGGTCTGCGAAAAGCCTTTTGGACCTCAAAAGCAGGCAAGATTTATTTGTCGAGACCGCTTGACACAATTTCGCGAGCCTGATTAGTCTAGCCGCCTTATCGGGAATGCTGTCTAAAAAATCGAAATACGCGCTCAAGGCTCTGATGGTCCTTGCCAAGGAACATGGACAAGGACCGGTGCTGATCTCGGATATCGCACGCCGGGAGGGGATTCCGCCCAAGTTTCTGGAGCTCATTCTGCTCGAACTCAAGAACCAGGGAATCCTGCAGAGCAAGAAGGGCAAGGGGGGCGGGTATTTCCTTGGCCGTGAGCCTCATCTGATTAGCGTCGGCCATGTTATACGCGTCTTAGATGGGCCTATTGCGCCGTTGCCATGCGTCAGTAAAACCGCCTATATGCGATGCCGCGAGTGCCGCGACGAGAAAAGCTGCGGTATCCGGCTGGTGATGAAAGAGGTGCGGGACGCGACCGCGAAAATCATGGATTCGACCTCGCTCGCAGACATGCTTAAGCGCGTGGAATCGGTGGTGACGGGCAAGGAATCGCTGAGTTTCGCGATATAATTTTTTGGGGATTAGTCTAGTCAACTAATAGGATAACAATGAAAATCGAATCGTCGCCGACCAGCATTGCTTCGAATTCATCGGTACCCGAAAGCCACGAGCAGATCCTCGAACGGATTGCTCACGCAATCAGTGGCGTACGGTTCGGATCGGTGGAAGTCGTAATCCAGGACTCGAAAGTCGTCCAAATCGAACGCAAGGAAAAGTTCCGCTTCGACAGAGGTGGCGGGCGCTAGCGAGGCGGCTGCATCCCTGATTTTTTTAATTGAGGCGCCGCCGGACCAAGGAAGGATCGGGCGCGCCGCGATAAACGTAATGAGTATCAACTTCGAGCTGACCGGGCATCCGGAGGTTCCCCAGAGGGTGAGGGACGTCCGCGATGAACAATTCAGCGAAACCGTTTCTGCCGGCGGTTTTAGTGCTGGCGCTGAGCGGGATTTTTCCCACTGGATCGGCGCAAGCTCAAAACCGGCTGACCGACGAGCAGAAGAACCAGGTCATCTCTGAGCTCAAGGAAGAGATCAAGAAACTCGAGGCGCGGGTGGAGACGCTCGAGAGCCTCGACCAGAAAGTGAAAATGATCGACCGCAAGCTGGAAGTGCAGCAAGAGACGGAAATCGCCAAGGCGAAGGAACTGCCGGTCGTCAAGGCCGGGGCGCAAGGCTTTTCCCTGTCGTCGCCTAATAATGAATTTCAATTCAAGTTAGGCGCGCTGCTGCAGGGCGACGGGCACTTTTTCACCAGCGGCAACGATAAACCAACGACCGGCAGTACCTTCTATCTCAATCGTGCGCGGCCGATCTTCACCGCCACGGTCTTCAAGTACTACGAGTTCAACCTCACGCCGGACTTCGGCCAGGGCAAGGTTACGCTGCAGGATGCGTACCTCAACTCGAGTTGGTACCAGCAGGCGCAGCTACTCAGCGGAAAGTTCAGATCGCCGTTCGGCCTCGAGCGGCTGCAATCCGATCGTGACCTCGCCTTCTCTCAACGCGCCGAGACGGAAAACCTGGTGCCGAACCGCGATATCGGCGCGGAAGTGCATAGCGATTTGTTCGACGGGCGCCTGACCTATCAACTCGCGCTGATGAATGGTGTGCCGAACAACACCGCCAGCGTCGATTTCGACAACAACGACGGCAAGGATTTCCTCGGCCGCGTGTTCGCGCTGCCATTCAAGAAATCCGACAACCAGTGGTTGCGCGCAATCGGCGTGGGATTCGCGGGCACCTACGGCGACGAACGCGGCAGTACCGTCTCGACGTACAAGACCTACGGATCGTCCACGTGGTTTTCGTACAACAAGGGCGTGACCGCGTCGGGCGAGCGCTATCGCCTGTCGCCGCAGGCTTATTACTACAACGGGCCGTTCAGCATGATGGCGCAGTACGTTTCCGATCGGCACACGCTGAACCGCTTCGTCAAACTCACGAAAGGTTTGGTAAACGATACCGAGACCTTTACCGACGACGGCTACAGCGCGCAGGCAACCTACGTTCTGACCGGCGAGGATGCGTCGTACTACGGGGTCAAGCCGTACCACGTATTTGACCCACGCGTCGGCACTATCGGGGCGTGGGAACTCGCCGCTCGAATCAGCAATGTTTCGACCGACTCGAGCCAGTTCAAACTCAATTTCGCCAATCCCACGGTTTCGGCGCGCACCGCGACGGAATGGGCGGTTGGTATGAACTGGTATCTGAATAATTTCATCAAGTGGCAATTCGACTATGCGCGCACCTTTTTCGACAAAGGCGCGGTATTCGGCGACCGTCCGGACGAAAGCGTGTTCGAGACGCAACTGCAGATCGCATTCTGAAGGGTGGAGCAATCGGCGATGCGATCGAGACTCGAACCAATCCGAACGGAGCGAAAGATGCCCAAGTTCAATTTGAGGCTCGCCGCTGCGACGATCGCGGCGAGCCTCATGCTCAATCTTGGTGCAGCGTACGGCAAGGAGATCACGCTGCTCAATGTCTCCTACGACCCGACGCGCGAGCTTTACGAAGCGGTGAACGCGCAGTTCGCGAAGAACTGGAAAGCAAAGACCGGCGACGACGTTGCGATCAATCAATCGCACGGCGGCTCGGGCAAGCAGGCGCGCGCCGTGATCGACGGGCTCGAGGCGGACGTCGTCACACTCGCGCTGGCCGGCGATATCGATGCGATTTCCGAGAAGGCCAATCTGCTGCCGCCGAACTGGCAAAAGCGGCTGCCCGACAACAGCGTGCCGTACTTCTCGACAATCGTGCTGCTGGTGCGCACCGGCAATCCCAAGAAAATCCACGACTGGGACGATCTGGTGAAGCCGGGCATCGCCGTGGTGACGCCGAATCCGAAGACCTCGGGCGGTGCGCGCTGGAACTTCCTCGCGGCGTGGGGATACGCGCTCAAGAAAAACGGCGGCGACGCGGACAAGGCCAAGGACTACGTCGCGGCGCTGTACAAGAACGTGCCGGTACTCGATTCGGGCGCGCGCGGCGCGACCACTACGTTCGTCGAGCGCGGAATCGGCGACGTGCTGATCGGATGGGAAAACGAGGCGCTGATGGCGCGCAAGCAATTCGGCAAGGACAAATTCGAGATCGTCTATCCATCGATCAGCGTCCAGGCGGAACCGCCGGTGGCGTGGGTCGATAAGGTCGATAGCCGGCACGGGACGGCGAACATCGCGAAGGCGTATCTCGAATTTATGTACACGCCGGAGGGACAGGAAATCGGCGCGCAGAATTTCTATCGTCCGCGCGATCCGGCGGTGGCGGCGAAATACGCGAACCAGTTCCCGGCCGTGACGTTTCTCACGATCGACGGCGATTTCGGCGGATGGAAAACCGCGCACCAGCAATTTTTCGGCGACGGCGGCGTGTTCGACAAGATTTATCTGCCCGGCAGTTGACGCGAATCGCGGGCACGAAAGCAATGCGGTGAAACTTGAGCAAGGAGGAAATGCGGCTGAGATCGATTAGCGCCTGAGATCGATTAGCGCCTGAGATCGATGGCATCGAAGAAAAATAACGTGTTGCCGGGCTTCAACCTGACGCTCGGCTTCACGCTCGCTTATCTCGGAATCGTGGTCTTGATTCCGCTTTCGACGATCTTTTTCAAGACATTCACGCTGACGTGGGCCGAGTTCTGTCATGCGGTGATGTCGCCGCGCACGATTGCGGCCTATCGGCTGAGCTTCGGCGCGTCGCTCGCGGGCGCGCTGATCAACTCGGTGTTCGGCTTTATCGTGGCGTGGACGCTGGTCCGCTATGAATTTCCGGCGCGCAAGCTGATCGACGTGATGGTCGATCTGCCGTTCGCGCTGCCGACTTCGGTGGCGGGAATCACGCTCACCGCAATCTATGCGCAGAACGGATGGCTCGGGCGTGTGCTCGAGCCGATGGGGGTCAAGGTGGCGTTCGCGCCGCTCGGCGTGGTGGTCGCGCTGACCTTCGTCGGGCTGCCGTTCGTGGTGCGCACGATTCAGCCGGTGCTGGAGGACCTCGACGCGGAATACGAGGAAGCAGCGGCGACGCTCGGCGCGGGCCGCATGCAGACGTTTATCAAGGTGATCGCGCCGGCGCTGATTCCGGCGCTGCTCACCGGCTTTGCGCTGGCGTTTGCGCGCGCGCTCGGCGAGTACGGCTCGGTGGTGTTCATCTCGGGCAACATGCCGATGCGCACCGAGGTGGTGCCGCTGTTGATCATGGCGAAGCTGGAGCAATTCGACTACGCGGGCGCGACGGCGATCGCAGTGGTGATGCTGGTGGTGTCGTTTCTGCTGTTGCTCGGCGTGAATGTTTTGCAGCGCTGGAGCAGTCAGCGGCTGACCGCGTGAGGATTGGGAGTAGCGATGCTCGAGAATTTCGGTTGGCTGATTCAACCTGAGACGCAGCCGGGCAAATCCGCGACGGCCGATCCGCCGCTGGTGCGGTTCGCGCTGATCGCAATCGCGATGCTGTTCCTCGGGCTGTTTCTTTTTATCCCGGTGGCGGCGGTATTCGCGCAGGCGTTGCAGCAGGGCCTCGGCGCATATCTGAAGGCGATCATCGATCCCGAGGCGCGCTCCGCAATTCGGCTCACGCTGATGACGGCGGCGATCGCGGTGCCGCTCAACGTGCTGTTCGGCGTGGCGGCGTCGTGGGCGATTGCGCGCTTTGATTTTCCCGGCAAGCAGTTCCTGATCACGCTGATCGACATCCCGTTCTCGGTCTCGCCGGTGATCGCCGGGATGATGTTCGTGCTGCTGCTTGGGGTGCGCGCGCCGCTCGGCGGATGGCTCTACGATCACGGGATCAAGATAATTTTCGCCGAGCCCGGAATCGTGCTCGCGACAATTTTCGTAACCTTCCCACTCGCGGCGCGCGAGTTGATTCCGATCATGCAGGCGGTCGGCAGCGAGGAAGAAGAGGCGGCGATCGTGCTCGGCGCCGGCGGCTGGAAGACGTTTCTGCGCGTGACGCTGCCCAACGTCAAGTGGGGCTTGCTGTACGGGATGGTGCTCTGCAACGCGCGCGCGATGGGCGAGTTCGGCGCGGTGTCGGTGGTCTCGGGCCATATCCGGGGGCATACCAACACGATGCCGCTCTATATCGAGATTATGTACAACGACTATCACTACGTGGCCGCGTTCGCGGTGTCGTCGCTGCTCACGCTGCTGGCGATTGCGACGCTGATCGCGAAGCATTTCCTCGAGCGCCGCGTGATTCCTGAGATGCAAAAAGAGGTGCGCGAAATCGAGACCAAGGTGGCGGCATGAGTATCGAGCTGCGCAATATCAGCAAGAAATTCGGCGATTTCGTCGCGCTCGACAATATCAGTCTCGAGATCGAGACCGGCGAATTGGTCGCGCTGCTGGGACTTTCAGGCTCCGGCAAAACCACGCTGCTGAGAATAATCGCGGGCCTCGAGACGCCCGACCGCGGCGAGGTGCTGTTTCACGGCGAAGACACGTCGTCGGTCAGCGTTCGCGATCGCAAGGTCGGCTTCGTTTTTCAGCATTACGCGCTGTTTCGGCACATGACGGTGTTTGAGAATATCGCATTTGGGCTGCGGGTCCGTCCGCGCGGCACGCGGCCGAGCGAAGCCGAAATCGGACGCCGGGTTCACGAACTCCTCAAACTGGTTCAGCTCGATTTTCTGCACGATCGATATCCGTCGCAGCTATCGGGCGGACAGCGCCAGCGCGTCGCACTGGCGCGCACGCTCGCGGTCGAGCCGAAGGTGCTGCTGCTCGACGAACCGTTCGGCGCGCTCGACGCGAAGGTGCGCCAGGAGTTGCGCCGCTGGCTCCGCCGCTTGCACGACGAGATCAAGATCACCAGCGTGTTCGTCACGCACGATCAGGAAGAAGCGCTCGAGCTGGCGAATCGAATCGTGGTGATGAACCAGGGACATATCGAGCAAATCGGCAGCGCGGAGGAAGTCTATCATCAGCCGGCCAACGCGTTCGTGTACAATTTTCTTGGCAACGTGAACCTGTTCCACGGGCGAATCGAGAACGGCAAAGTGTTCATCGGCGATACCTCGGTCGAAGTCGATGACACGCACGCGCACGTTCATCCCGAGGGCGGCAAGGCGGTGCTGTACGTCAGGCCGCATCGATTGGAAATCGTGACCAAGTCCAACGGCAAGCAGGCCTTTCCGGCGACCGTCAAATCGATCAATCCCGCGGGTCCGCAGGTGAAGGTCGAATTGATCGCAGCGTGGGGAGATTTGGTGCAGGTCGAGATCGATCACGAGCGCTACCAGGAACTTAAGCTGGCGACCGGCGCCAATGTTTATCTGCGGCCGAAAGAACAGAAGCTGTCCATGTACCAAATCTGATCTTTTCAGCATCCTAATAGTCAGTGGCGTGAATCCGGGATGGTCAGTCGCCATCGGGAACGAACAAATCGGTATGGGGGTTCGTCTATACATCGCAGGATTAGAGCAGAAACCCCACAGGCTAAAGCCTGTGCCACAATGAAGCGGCCGCCGACAGCTTTTCTCAGAGTTTCTGGAGATTTAGTCGGATGATCGATTTCGCCAGCGATGTCATTCTGAGGCGAAGGCTGCGCAGCCGAAGAATCCCGGATCTCGGAACTGCGTCGTGCTGCACCCTCACCCGCCTCATCGCTGACGCGCTTCGGCTTCCCTCTCCCGCAACCAAGCGGGCGAGGGAGAAGAACGAGATCCTTCGACTCCGGCAGCCTGCGCTCAGGATGACGGCAAGAAAGACGCGCGGCGGCGAGAGCACGCGTGCTGGGACTGATGCTAGGATGACGACGTGAACGACAACGGCACTGCGCTGATCGGGCGGCGCGCGTTCCTCGCCGCGCTGGGATTGATTCCGGCGGCAATCGCGCTCGGCTTCGACTATAATGTAACCGGCGCGGCCGCGGCGGCATCTGATGAAAACGCGCCGGGCGCGGCGAAGGTCGTCACGGTCAAGCTGGTCGAATTCACGGATTCCGGCGAGAGGAAGGGAATCGTCATGGCTGAGAAAGTCGTAAAAACCGATGAAGAATGGCGCAAGCAATTGACGCCCGAGCAGTACAAGGTCGCGCGCAAGAAAGGCACCGAGCGGCCGTTCACGAATCTCTACGCCAACAATCACGACAAGGGCATCTATCGATGCATCTGCTGCGGCAACGCGCTGTTCAGCTCCGACACCAAGTTCGAGTCGGGCACCGGATGGCCGAGTTTCTATGAGCCGATCGCGCCCGAGAACGTCCGCAACGAGAGTGACCGGTCCTTTTTCGTGCGGCGCACCGAAGTGGTGTGCGCTAAGTGCGACGCGCATCTGGGACACGTATTCGACGACGGCCCCGCGCCGACCGGTCAGCGCTACTGCATGAATTCGGCGGCACTCAATTTCGCAAACGCCGACGGAGCGAAGAAATCCTGAAGCGGGAGTCAGGCCGACGCGACCGCATCGCGGGAGCGATTCGAGTAGCACGGACAGCTTGCTCGCGTAGCACCTGAAAAGGGGCCGGTGATCGATGAGTCCCATCGATGCGCGCACGTACCGGGTCGAGGCGACGCTCCGCGACGGCGGAGCGATTTGCATTCGCGCGATTCGGCCCGACGACAAAGCGCGGCTGCTCGAGCATTTCGCGGGGCTCAGTCCGCAGTCGGTCTATTTTCGTTTCATGGGAATTCGGCGCGAGCTTTCGGAACGCGATCTCAAGGACCTGACCGAACTGGACTTCATCAATCACGTCGGGCTGGTGGCGACGATCACCGAGGGCGGGGTCGAGCGGCTGGTCGGAGTCGGGCGGTACATCCGCGGCGCCCACCCGGAGCGGGCGGAGCTGGCGTTCGCGATACTCGACAAGCATCAGGGACGCGGAATCGGTACGCTGCTGCTCGAGCATCTGAACCATATCGCGCACGCCAACGGAATCACCGAGTTCGAGGCGAATGTGCTCGGCGACAACACTCGGATGCTCGAGGTGTTTGCGCATAGCGGGCTCAAGGTTCGCCGCTCGTTTGAATCGGGCGTAGTACATTTGTACTTTTCAACCGACGAGCCGGGCGAATCTTCCGGCGAGTGACTCTTCACCGGTACGCCGAACGAGGTGAGCGATGTGCGCAGTCGAGTATTTCACCGAAGGTGAGGTTGCCATCGTAACGATCGACCGGCCGGAGGCGAGGAACGCGGTCGATCGGCCGACGGCGATACTGCTCGCGGAAGCGTTTCGGCGCTTCGATGCGGACGCGGCGCTGTCGGTGGCGATCCTGACGGGCGCCAACGGGACGTTCTGCGCGGGCGCGGACTTGAAGGCGGTCGCGAGCGAGCGCGGCAATCGCGTCGGCGCCGATGGCGACGGTCCGCTCGGATGCACGCGGATGCTGCTAGGCAAGCCGGTGATCGCGGCGGTCGAGGGATTTGCCGTCGCGGGCGGACTCGAACTCGCGCTCTGGTGCGATCTGCGGGTCGCGGCGCGGGATGCGACCTTCGGCGTTTACTGCCGGCGCTTCGGCGTGCCGCTGGTCGATGGCGGTACGGTTCGATTGCCGCGGCTTATCGGGATGAGCCGCGCGATGGACATGATTCTCACCGGACGCGGCGTGTCGGGCGAGGAAGCATTTGCGATGGGGCTCGCGAATCGAGTCGTCGAGCGTGGCGGCGCGCTGATGGCGGCGCGCGAACTCGCAAAATCGATCGCGGCATTTCCGCAGCGATGCGTGCGATCCGATCGAATGTCGGCCTACGAGGGCTGGGGCTTTACGATCGACGACGCGATGCAGAATGAGTATCGGCACGGAATCGCGACGATCAATTCGGGCGAGACGCGCGCCGGCGCGGAGCGATTCGCGGCGGGCGTCGGCCGTCACGGCAAATTTTGAGACGGGCGAAATAATCCTCGCACGCCCCATTGTTTCGTATTGATGCGTCCTGTAGAGTTACGACCAAGCCAATCGTGGCTTATGCGCGCGTCGGATTCCGTGACGCCACACCTCCCAACTCATCAGACCCATACGTTCGGCGTCACAGCCAATCGGAATCCGGGGTACTGAACCAAAGGATTCTTTTTGTCGTTTTCTCAATTTTCCCTATCACCCGAGATCCATCGTTCAATCAAAGACCGCGGCCATCACACACCGACCCCGGTCCAGGCAGGCACGATCGCGGTTGCGCTCGAAGGGCGCGACATCGTGGCGACGGCCGAAACCGGCAGCGGCAAGACCGCGGCCTTTCTGATTCCGACTATCGATCGGTTGCATCGCAAGCAGGTGCGGCATCTCGCCGCGCTGGTGATCGCGCCGACGCGCGAACTAGCGGCGCAGGTCACGCGCGAATTCGATTTGGTCGCGCGGCATACGCATATCCGAGCGGCGACGATCGTGGGCGGCGAGTCGGAGCGGCGTCAAATCGAGGAGATCCGCAAGGGCGCGCAGGTGCTGGTCGCATGCCCGGGGCGGCTGATCGATTACATCGATCGCGGCATCGTGAAGCTCGACAAGATCGAAGTCGTCGTGATCGACGAAGCGGACCGCCTGCTCGACATGGGCTTCCTGCCGCAGCTTAGAAAGATCATGCGGATGGTGCCGAAGAACCGGCAGACCATGATGTTCTCGGCGACGATGGCGAGCGGGCCGGAGATAATCGCGCGCGAGTTTCTCTCGACGCCGGAGCGCGTGACGATCGGCGGCAAGAGCGCGCCGCCGGCCTCGATTCGGCAATCTATTTACCCGGTCACGCTCGAGAACAAAGGACCGGTGCTGCTCGAGATTCTGAAACGCCCCGAAGTCGAAAGCGCGATCGTGTTCACGCGCACCAAGAGCCGCGCCGATCGCGTCGCGAAGATGCTGCAGCGATCGAATATCAAGGCGGTGCAGATTCACGGCGACCGCTCCCAGAGCCAGCGCAACGCGGCGCTGGCGGGATTTCGCACGCGGAAGTTCCGCGTGATGGTGGCGACCGACGTCGCTGCACGCGGGCTCGATATCGCGGGCGTCTCGCACGTAATCAACTTCGATTTGCCCGACGAGACCGAAGGCTATATTCATCGCATCGGCCGCACCGCGCGGATGGGCCTGGCGGGTGAGGCGATCAGCCTGGTCACGCCGGAAGAGCGCGTGAGCCTCGCGCGACTCGAGCGCACGCTGGGCAATTCGCTCGATCGCGAGCACGTCGAGGGGTTCGAAAAGCTGGAAATCCTGGCGCCGAAGCCGGTCACGGTGTTTCGATCGTCAGGCGCGCGCAATCGCTCGACGCGCAATCGCCCGCGGTCGCGTTGGGCCTGACCTTCCCGACAGTTCCAATCCAATATTGATTGAACGCGGAGCCGGACCTAGACGGCTCCGCCCGGATCGAGCACGAACGGCCGCAGCCGTCGCAACTCGACGTGGCGCCGATCGTGTTGTCGCTGCTGAAGAGCGGGCCGTCGGCGCAAGCCGCGCCGAGTCCGATCAGTGCGGCAACGGTCCCGTCAGAGACGCGCGCTGCGAAATCTCAATAAAGTTGCCGTCGGGATCGCGGATGAATGAGATGCGCGCTAATTCACCGAGCGTCACCGGGGCCGCGCCTTCCTGCACGCCCATCGCGATGAAGCGATTGTGCTCCTCGTCGCAATTGCGAACCTGAATCGTGATGTAGCGGATTCCGACCGCGCGCATCGCACCGATCACGTCCATCGGGCTCGCGGATGCGGCTTGGGGCGCGCGAGTCGCGGCGGCGTCCTTGGCAAAACTGACGATCGTGTCGCCAATCTGAAAGCGACCGGCGCCGAGCTTGCGCCCTTGCAGCGCGGCGCCGTAAAAGCGCTCGAAATCCGCCTCGTCGGTGACGTCAAGCTGAATCTCGATCTGCCTGATACCGCGTTCGCCCACCGGCACCAGTTCGATATCGTTGCCGTCGGGATCCTGCAATTTGGTAGGCGTCGATGTGTTCGGATCGGCGATAACGAGCCGCCGATAGCCGCCTGGTTGGCGCGGCGGCACCGCGTCGCGGGAGGCATTGAGCTTCAGCACCGAACCGAGCATCCCGAACCGATGCTGCTTCAGGCCGGGGCCGACCGGAAGAATCTCCTCGAACGGCAGGCGGACCCGCTCGGCGTAGAAGGCGCGCATCGCGTCCACGTTGTTGGTAAACAGCCCGACATCGATGAATTGCTTGGCAAGTTTCATAGCGGTCTGAATCTCCCGCGCCTGACGCTCGATTGCAAGCGTATCGTCGACGAGAACTCCCAATCTAGAAGGCGAGGCGGGGCGCGACGTCGGGCGCGGTTTTGCCGCTCTCGCGGCGCGCGTACGCTTCGATTCGTTCGGTCAGCCGGCGCGCGAAATGGCGGAAGTTCGCGAGTTCGGCAGCGGGGAAATCGGTCCAGATCGCATCGATCGCTGCCTGGCGCGCCTCGCGCATGCTGCGCAGAATCCGGCGGCCCTTTTTGGTGAGCGCGTAATTGCGGTGGCGCCGGTCGCGAGCGGCGATTGCGACCTCGATCAAGCCGTCGTTCAGCAGTTGGCCGAGAATCCTGGAGACGGCGGCCTGCGAGCTTTCGCGGCTCCGCGCGAACATCGAGGGCACGAAGTGCTCGGTCTCGATTTGCTCGAGCACACGCCATTGCTCGACCGTGACGCCGGCGTCGCGGGCGAGCGAGGCGCGGCGCTCCTCGAACAACTCGCTCAGGATGCCGAGTTGCTCGATGGCAAGGTGGATGTCCTTCATCCGAGATAACTGTTGCATCATTCATATTATTAACTATAGTTAAGTATAATCGCAATCGTCTCACGGAGAGAGAGGTTCAGGGAGGCCCGAATGTCAAATACGCAGAGCTGGAGTCCCGAAAAATATGCGGAGAACGCGCGCTTCGTGTCCGATCTCGGCGCGCCGGTGGTGGAATTGCTGGCGCCCAAAGCGGGCGAAAAAATCCTCGACCTCGGATGCGGCGACGGCGCTCTGACGATCAAGCTGGCGGCGATGGGATGCAACGTGATCGGCGTGGATTCGAGCGCGCCACAGATCGCGGGGGCGCGCAAGCTCGGCCTCGATGCGCGCGTGGTGGACGGTGAACGGCTCGAGTTTGGGCCGGAATTCGACGCGGTGTTCAGCAACGCTGCGATTCACTGGATGAAGCGCGCGGACGACGTAATTACGGGGGTCTGGAGGGCGCTGCGGCCGGGCGGGCGGTTCGTCGGCGAATTCGGCGGAGCGGGCTGCGTCGATACGATCAAGCGGGCGCTGGTCGAGGCGCTCGGGCGGCGCGGAATCGACGGGGAAGCGCTGAATCCGTGGTATTTTCCGACCGCCGAGGACTATCGAGCGCGCTTGGAGCGTCGCGGCTTTGCGGTGCGGTATATCGCGCTAATCCCGCGGCCAACCCCGCTGCCGACCGAGATCAACGGCTGGCTCGAGACCTTCGCACAGAGTTTCATGACGCCGCTCAAAGGGCCGCAACGTGGGGATTTCATTGCGGAAGTGCGGGAAGCGCTGCGGCCCAAGCTGTGCGACTCAGAGGGCAAGTGGTTCGCCGATTACATACGGCTTCGCTTCGCGGCCGACAAGCCGAAGGCCTGATGGCGTTGGATGACTTGATCGGTATCGGGCACAATCCCGTATCGTGAGCCTGTTTCGAGAACTGCATGAAAGATTGCTCCGGCAGGGGCCCGGCTCGGATGCGGCGACCCGGCGCGCGCTCGGGCTGGTGCGGGGACTGCCACCGAAGCCGAGGATTCTGGACGTCGGGTGCGGGTCGGGAGCGCAGACGATCGTGCTCGCGGAGAGCACCGGCGGGGAGATCGTCGCGGTCGATTTGGATCAGCGGTTCCTCGATAAGTTGATGGATCGCGCAAGTTCGGCGGGAGTCGCGGCGCAAATCACAGCGATCAAGGGCTCGATGTTCGAGATGGACTTCGCCGAGGGTTCGTTCGATCTGATCTGGTCGGAAGGCGCGATCTATATCGCGGGTTTCGCCGCTGGACTCAGTACCTGGCGGCGGTTTCTCAAGAACGGCGGATGGATCGTGGTCTCGGAATTGACCTGGCTGGCCGAAGAGCGCCCTGCCCCGGCGGTCGAATACTGGGCGCGCAACTATCCGGCGATGAGATCGGTCGAGCGGAACCGGAAGATTGTTGCTGAAGCGGGTTACGACGACGTCGAGACCGTCGTCCTGCCGGCAGAGGACTGGTGGAGCAACTACTATGGTCCGGCCGAGGCGCGCGTCGCCGAGCTGCGATCGAAGTACGCAAATGACAGGGGTATCCTCGCCGAATTGGACGAGATTCAGCGCGAGTACGATCTGTTCCGCCTCCACTCAGACAGCTACGGCTACGTCTTCTATGTGATGCGCAGACCAGCGGTGTAAAAGAGATTGGAAAGGAAATGACTTCCGAAACCTCCCGCAGGTTTCGGGCTTCCCGTTGTGAAAGGATGCGGGCTCCGCCCTGTTAGTAAATGGAGATAGAACGGGGAACGGAGAAAAGAGACAAGGGGAATGGTCTGGGCTGGCTTTCGGGGGCATCGATACGCAGTGGAAATGCGGGCTGAACGCCGAAGTACCGGCAAGTTCGGGCGGTGGACAAGAGGCGGGGTTCAGTGAGATGCGTAGGATGCGGGTCGCGGTCGATCGAGACGATCGAATTGCGGCGGAGACCAGCAACCGTATCATCGCAGAAAAGGAGAATCGTCCATGAACAGCGAACAGAAAAAAGCTCTCGTCACGGAAACCTGGACCGCGTTCGGCAAGGGCGATATGAAAACGGCCTTTGCGAACATGTCGGACAATGTGAGCTGGGTGGTGCCCGGCACGACGCCGAACGTGTCGGGGCTGAAGCGCGGCAAGGATGAAATCCTGAAGTTCATGTCGGGAGTCGGACAGATTTTTCCTGAGGGGCTGAACAGCGAAATCAGGAAGACTTTTTGCGACGGCGACACGGTGATTATCGAACTGACAAATCGCGGCAAGGTGTCGAATGGGAAGACATACGAGAATGAGTATTGCTTCATCTTCGAACTGGAAGGCGACAAGATTCGCCGAATCCGCGAATACGTCGATACGCAGAAGGCGAAAGAGATATTGTTCAGCTAGTCATTTAGTATTGACGCGCGAGGCAGGCCGATGACGATCGATCGCAGCGCCGTCGAAGCCTTGCTCTACCTGGAGGCGCGTCTGATGGATGCGCATCGATATGACGAGTGGCTTGCGCTCTGGCACGACGACGCGACTTACTGGGTGCCGTGCAACGACGACGATATCGATCCGGCGCGCAACGTGTCGATCATCTATGATCGGCGCGGGCAACTGCGTAGCCGCATCCAGCGGCTGAAGGAAACGGCGTGGCTGCGGGAGCAGACGCCGCGGCTCCGGCGGGTGGTGTCGAATATCGAGATCGAGTCGGCGACAGGGGCGGAAGTCGTAGTCAATTCGGCGTTCATCCTCGCTGAATTGCATCATCATGAGCAGTATCTGTGGGCCGGCAGCACTACTCACAAGCTGGCGCCGGAGGACGGCGGTCTCAAGATAAAGTATAAAAAAGTAGTATTACTTAATAATAATGAAGCACTGCCGAACTTGCTATTTCTCATATAGTCAAGTGTGGCATGAAGAGTGTTAGCTAGTGAGATTATCGAGTGAATTTGCGTCGGTCGAAGTAGATATTAACGAGTGCGGCAACGGACCGCGGCTTTTGATTCGCGATGCGCGCAGCGGCAGATGCATCCTGCTCGATCCGCTCGAGCTGACGGCGCTCGCGTGGGCGCGGCACGAGGAGCTGTTGCCATTTCTCGATCCGGCGAAGTAGCGGGAAAGATGTGTCGGACATTGTCCTGCACCCTCACCCGCCTCATCGCTGATGCGCTTCGGCGACCTCTCCCGCAAAAAAGCGGGCGAGGTATAAGACGGCAGCTCCTCTCAGGATGACGGAGAGAGTGAAACAAGATGTTATCGCCAGCGGTGAATCGCGGAGTGATCGCGTGATCAGGGTCGGCTTTATCGGACTGGGCGAGCAAGGCAAGCCGATGGCAATAAATCTGGCTAAGGCCGGGTTCGAGCTGACGGTGCATGACGTGCGGCGGGAGCCGGTCGAGGAGCTGGCGGCGATGGGCGCGAGGGTCGCGGAGTCGCCGCGCGAAGTCGGCGCGCTGAGCGATGTGATCGAAGTCGTGGTGGTGGATGACGCACAAGTCGAAAGGGTCGTGCTCGGCGACGATGGAATCGTGGCGGGCGCGCGGCCGGGGAGCGTCGTAGCGATACACAGTACGGTGCGGCCGGCGACGATTCGCAAGGTGGCAAGCGAATGCGGACGTCGCGGCATCGGCGTGATCGACGCGCCGGTAAGCGGCGGCGCCTTCGGTGCCGAGCAGCGGGCGATGAGCTACATGGTCGGGGGAGACGCGGAACTAGTCGAGCAATGCCGTCCGGTGTTCGAGACGTCGGGCAAGAGCATCCTGCATGTCGGACCGTTATGCGCCGGCATGACAGCCAAGCTGGCGCATCAGGTGATCATCTGCATCAACGTACTAGCGACCAGCGAAGGCATGGCGCTCGCCAAAAGGTCGGGTCTTGATCCTTCGCGGGTGCAGGAGGTAGTGCGGGCAGGAGGCGCGCAAAGCCGAATCGCGGACAATTGGGTCAAGCACGCGCCGGCGGCGAACGCGATCAAGTTGTGGCGCAAGGACCTGGAGCTGGCGCTTGAGTGCGCGGATGAACTAGGTCTCGAGTTGCCGGTAACCAGCCTGGTAAGACAGGTGTTCGAAAGAGTCACTCAGCTATGACTGACCGAAGGCGCCGCGCGCGACGCCCAGGAGACGAGCTATGGCATCGATGCCGACCTCGCAGGTGAATTACCGGGAACTTATCCAGAGCGATCGCATCAGCGGAAGGCTTTACTACGATGCAGCGATCTTCGCGGAAGAGCTGGAGAAGATCTGGCATCGCGAGTGGGTCTATGTAGCGCATGAGAGCGAAGTGCCGGAGCCAGGGGACTACGTCACGCGGCAGATAGGCTTGCAGCCGGTGATCGTGTCGCGCGACGAGGATCGGCACGTGCATCTGATGCTGAACCGGTGCATGCATCGGGGCAACACGGTGTGCCAGAGCGATCGCGGCAATTCGCACGCCTTTCGATGCGCTTATCATGGCTGGACCTACGACAATCGCGGTGCGCTGGTAGGCGTGCCCTACGCGGCGGGCTATGATGCGTCGTTCCGCAAGCAGGAGTTCGGTCTGGCGAAGGCGCCGCGCGTCTCGGCGCATCGCGGGTTGATCTTTGCGAGCCTGAGTGCGAGCGGACCTACACTTGATGAGCATCTTGGTCCCGCCAAGCGCCTAATCGATCAGTTTGTTGACCTATCACCTGAAGGCGAAGTCGAGGTGAGGTCAGGAGTGCTCAAGCATTCCTATAAGGGCAACTGGAAGATGGCGCTGGAGAATTCGGTGGACGGCTACCATCCAAACATCCTTCATCATGCGGCGATGGCGATGATGATGAAGGGCAAGAACGACATGGAGTCGGTGTTTGGCGAAGGGAGCGAGGCTTACGCGCGCGACTTAGGGAACGGCGCGGCGCAATTGGACCTTAATCCGGTGCATAGCAAGCATGGCGGCCGGGTAGTGGCGCCGGCATGGAGCAAAGAGACTGACGTCGAGTATCGGGCCGCGATGGAAAGGCGGTATGGAGCGGAGCGCGCGGAGAAGATCCTGGCGGGGGGGCCGCCGCATTTTTGCATTTTCCCCAACCTGATTTTCATCCTGAATCAGTTCCGGGTGATTCAACCTATAGGTGTAGAAGAGACGGTAGTCTGCTACTACCCGGCACTGCTTAAGGGTGCGCCGGAAGAAATTAATCGGCGGCGGCTCACTGAGACTTACCTGATTCACGGGCCGGCGGGACGCGTCGCGCCGGACGATATTGAGGCCTATGAGCGCAACCAGGTCGGGTTTCGCGCGCGGGTTAATGAGTGGCTGGTGCTAAGAAGAGGGTTGCATCGCGAAGTCAAGGACGATCGCGGCGGCAATGGCGGGATAGCGGGTCATGAGACGGATGAGACTACGCAACGCGGAATCTGGCGGCATTACCGCGAGGTGATGACGCGTTAGCACCGGAATAGTCGAGTAACAGAAAAACAGTATCGCAGCAGGAGGATCAAGCTATGGCAAAGCATGGACATCTCAGTTTGAAGAATGCGGGTTACTCGATGCCGGCGGACGCGGCGGCGTATCAGCGGCCGCCGTTCTACTATCGAGGCACGCGCTCGATTGCGGTTGCCTTTGAGACTGACGCCGACGCTGCGCTGGAGGCATTGCCAGAGCCACTGACGCTGAGCGATCCGGCTACCGCGGTGCTTTCCTTCTATGAATACCCGTGGACTACCTTTGGACCTTACAACGAGGCGATTTTATCGGTACTGGTCGAGCATAAGGGACGGCCGATGACCTATATCATGCATATAGCTGTGACGACTGAGCCGCCGATGCTGGCCGGGCGCGAGATCTGGGGCTTTCCCAAGAAGCTTGCGCAGATCGAATTCAAGAGTGAACGCGACATGATCTATGGCACCCTCGAGCGTCCGGCGGGAATCCGGCTGGCGAGCGCGATAGTTCGGCCGGAACGGCCAACCGACAGTGGGCACTCGGCGCCGCGGCCGCCGGTGAGCCTGAGACTGATTCCTTCGGCAGAGGAGAAAGGACGTCCTTCTGTTGCGGAAATTATCGAGACGACGACGGAAGTGAAGGTGATCGAAGGATGGACGGGCGTAGGCTCGGTGGTGTTTGCCGAGGGATCAAAGCTGGATCCGTGGGGACGGCTGCCGGTCAAGCGAGTAATACAGGCGAGCTACATGCTGAGTGAGATGACGCTGGGCTTCGGCAAGGTGATCGATCACCTGGAGTAGGAAGGAGCAGCACCGGAGGAATTTCCGAAACCTCACGAGGGCAATAATATACTTGACTGACCACGCTCGATCTGTCATGTTTAGAGCATGAAGGCTCCAAGCACACTCCAGCATGCGATTCAGTATTTCCAAGACTTCGAGAACTGCAAGCGTTTCATGATCGAGATGCGCTGGCCGGACGGCAAAGTCCGATGCCCGACCTGCAAATCAGCGAAGGTTACGTATCTCGAAAACGCGCATCTGTGGAAATGCTACGCGAAACATCCGCGTGCTAAATTCTCGCTCAAGGTCGGAATCATTTTCGAGGACTCGCCAATCGGTCTCGACAAATGGCTGCCCGCGATGTGGCTGATCGCCAACTGCAAGAATGGAATCAGTAGCTACGAAATGGCGCGTGGACTTGGCGTCACACAGAAAACCGCGTGGTTCATGGATCACCGCATTCGGCTCGCGATGCAGAATCGTTCGCTCGATATGTTCTCCGGTTCAGAGATTGAAGTAGACGAGTCTTTTATCGGCGGCTCCGCTCGATTCATGCATAAAAACAAAAGAGGCAAGATCACCGGCACGGGCGGGACTGGCGGCGGCAAAGCCGTCGTGATGGGGTTGCTGGATCGCAACACGAAGAAGGTTCGGTTGCGGCACGTTCGCGATACGAGCGGCCCAACGCTTCAGGGTGTCGTGCGCGAATACGTTCAAGGCGGTTCATACGTGTTCAGCGATGCGTGGCGTTCGTACAACGGACTTAGTCAAGATTACGTTCATCAAGTGATCGACCACGCGGAAAGCTACGTTTAAGGCAACGTGCACACGAACGGCATCGAAAATTTTTGGAGTCTGCTAAAGCGCGGTCTGAAAGGAACATACGTCAGCGTCGAGCCGTTCCACCTGTTTCGCTATCTCGATGAGCAGGCGTATCGATTCAATGAGCGCAAGCGGAACGATGGCGAGCGGTTCATCGGCGTTGCCAGTTCCGTTGCGGGCCGACGGCTGACGTATGCGGACCTGACCGGCAAGACCGAATCGACGGCTGAACCATTACCGGCGTAAGCAATCGCGGGGTAAGCGGCAACGTGTTACGCTCTCACCCGTGAAATCTCCGAAGGTTGAAGATTTAAAATTCGAACCAGGGGCCGCGTTTGATCGCCTGCGCAAGCTGGCGCGGAGCGTTCTCGCCGTGAAGAAAGGGGAGATTGATCAGAAAACGGCTAAACAGCCGCGCAGGAAGCGCCCCCTTGCGGGGGCGCGTTCGTAATAACGCGCGGGCTTTCCGCACTTGGCGTCACCGTCCTTTCCCCTTCCGCGGGCGGAAGATGCTACCGCGCCGCGATTTCGATAACACCGATTCGCGGCGCCGTTTATAGCAAACCTAGCGTCCATATTATAAAATTATGATAATAACAGCAACGCGCGGACCTGCTCCGCTACTTGACATACGGTTTTTATGATACTCTGATGTTGCCGTGGACTCTTTTCGAACTTGTGCCACCTGGAGAAACAAAGGGCGTCGTCTCGGTTTGGAAAGACGGAGTTGCAAAAAAAGTCTGGACAACATTTCAAACTCGCTGGCGAGACATGCGAAAGGTGCATCAGGCGCAGTGGCCGCCCACATGGGCAACTCCTGTGGTTGGCTATTCAGGCATATTAGAAATGCGACTCAAAGTTTCGCAGCACCAATATCGCCCGCTTTTCATTTTTGGTCCGCCGCGGGCCAGCATTATCTTTGTGTTCATGGCCGATGAAGTTGGGGATGAGTTTGTCCCTAAAGATGCGCCGGATCGCGCGCAAGCGATTAGAACGGAAATCATAGAAGGTCGGAGCAAATTCGAGGAACTCGACAATGATCAATAAGTTCAAAAAGTTGTGGGCTATGTTGCGAGACGAAGATGCTCGAAACGCTTTCGTGTCATCGACTATTGCGGCGCGGCTGGCGGTTCGAATCTACAATCTTCGGAAGCAAGCAGGTTGGACGCAACCCGAACTCGCAGAACGTGCGCACATGAAGCAAGCACGCATCTCCGTCTTGGAACAAGGGGACTACGAGAATTTTACTTTCAGTACTTTGAAAAAGATCGCGGCGGCTTTCAATGTCGCGATCGTAATCGACTTCGTTAGTTTCCCTGAATTTCTTAGATGGAGCGAAAGTCTCACGGCTGAATCCGCAGGGCCGGATTCGTTTGATGAAAGTAGTCGAAAAGGAATCGACGCATTCCTGCCAGAGGAACTTCGCGACTTGCTCTCAGCAAAAGTGCAAGGAGTAATCGAGGACACCTTTGCGCAGGCTCGACAAGGCGCATTGCAAGAACAAACCAAGGGACAGCCACTTTCCAGCGTTCCTATTAGCGGAAAAAACGGAACGCGACAGTATGCTGTTCCGTATGTAGGACAATGAGACTTCTAAACGTCTATCAAGCACAAGTGGCTCGGATCGTTCGTTCTATTGGTAACTATGGCTATGTGCCCGACACTGTTAAAGCGGTTGTCGATAGATACAACTTTGTTAAGTATCCGCAGGGCGCAGACTTGATAATGGATGTCATCAGTCCAAAACCGCTCACATTTTCGCAAGGGAAGGTCGTAATCGACGATCGCGTAATCGTAGTCGAGAAAATGGAGATTTACCAAGGCGGTCTTCTCGTAACTACTCGTAGCAACACAACAGATTCGATTCTGGTCCTCGACAATGCGTTGGGCTGGGCTAGTGAAAGGTTCGGAATCAAATACGAAGAGATATTCCCTGCCCCTATGTATTTCAGTCAGTTGGAAATTGGCTTGGAACTGCCCCTTCCTCAATGCTTTCCTCAGGTTTCAACCATAGGTTCAGCAATATCCAAGCGTCTCAGCAAATTTTGGGAGAAGCCGCCCCGGTTCGAGATGACTGGCTTCACGTTTTACTTCGACAAGTTCAAGTATCCGGCACATTCTCCAGTGCCATTTAAACTTGAGCGCCGTGCGGAGAATCCATTCGAAAAAGAAGTGTATTGGACCGAAGCTCCGCTGAGCACAGACGATCATGTCGCAGTACTAACTGAATTTGAACAAGCCTGTCTGATCTAGCCCCGAAGTTAAGAAATTCACCGACCTGTCACGTCATGGCTACCTTATCAGGTTCGGTCAGTCAAGTTGGCCCGCTCCCCGAATTCCCGCCAATCATAAGTAGAGACCGCCGGTTATTTCGCCCTCCTGGGGCGGTTGCCGTTCCTGTCCTTTAAGCGCCGCGAACTCGGCCGGTGTCAAGGCGCCGAGACTGCCGTGCGGTCGCAAGTGATTATAGTCGTGACGCCATGCCTCGATCGTTTCGCGCGCCTCGGCGAGCGTGAGGAAGACCTGCTCGTTGAGGCATTCGTCGCGCAGTTTGCTGTTGAAGCTCTCGATGAAGGCGTTCTGCACCGGCTTGCCCGGCTCGATATAGTGCCAGTCGAGTCGTCCGGTGGCCCAGCGCAGCACCGCACCGCTGGTTAGTTCCGTGCCGTTGTCGCTGACGATCACCTTGGGAGTACCGCGTTCGAACCCCAGGTGCTCGAGTTCGCGGACCACGCGTACTCCGCCCAGCGAAGTATCGACCACGGTGGCCAGGCATTCGCGGCTGAAGTCATCGACGATGCACAGGATGCGGAAGCGGCGGCCGTCGCTGAGTGCGTCTGACACGAAGTCGAGGGACCAGCGCTGGTTGATCGCGTTGGGCAACCTCATCGGCGCCCGCGTCCCCAGCGCGCGCTTGCCCCTCGGCGCCGGCGTACCATGAGTTGCTCTTCGTGGTAGAGCCGATACAGCTTCTTGTGATTCATCGCGTGCCCTTCACGCGCCAGCATCCAGCCCAACCGTCGATAGCCGAAGCGCCGCCGCTCCGCGGCCAGCTCGCGCAGTCGTTGTCGGACCGTCGCATCGTCCGGCCGCTTGCGCTGGTAGCGCAGCGTCGAACGATCCAGCCCTACCAGCCTGCAGGCGTGCCGCTGACTCAGCCCGTGGCGCTCCATCACCCTGCCCACCACCTGTCTCTGCAGCGCAGGCCTCAGACGTTTTTTCCGAGCAGGTCCTTGAGCGCCGCGTTGTCCAGCATCGACTCCGCCAGCAGCTTCTTCAGGCGCCGGTTCTCGTCCTCCAGCGACTTCAGGCGGCGCGCCTCCGACACCTCGAGCCCGCCGTACTTCGCTTTCCACTTGTAGAACGTTGCGCTCGAGATCCCATGCCGGCGGCATACTTCCTCAGTCTTCGCCCCGGCCTCGTGCTCGCGCAGCACGCCGATGATCTGCTCCTCGCTGAAGCGTCTCCCTTTCATCGTCCGTCTCCTTTTTCAGGCGACGGACTCTACCTCATTTCGGCTGAGTTTTCGGGGTGCAGGCCAAACTATATTATTGCCCTCACGAGGTTTCGGGCTTCCCGTGGCGATGAGGATGCGCGCTACGCGCTGTTAGTAGAGGAGTAGAGATCGTGGATTCGGAGGTATCGCTGACTTCTCTAGTGTAGGGCTACCTAACGGGTGGAGTTTACCCTGAACCTCGAAGGGGCCGCTTCCTGGGGCGACGCGAAGCGGACTTCGGGCCGCAGGGCCGAATCGCGATAAGATAAGATGCGCGCTACGCGCTGTTAGTAAAGGAGTAAGTCAAGAGACGGCAGCTATATGCCAGTATCGTCAATGATGCGACGCAGTGCGGGGAAAGACTGGGAATTGAACGATCGTTCAAGAGGATTGACATCGAGGCCCGGGATTTGAGAAAGATGGCTTAAGTGGAGAAGTAGCGACGCTAATTTGAAGCGCGAGGCGGCTCGCCTGAACCGAGGTAATGCGATGGCGGAATTCGACATTCATATCAAAGGTGGAACGATCGTCGATGGGACGCGGGTGCCAGCGTTTCGCGGCGATGTATGGATCCGCGACGGCAAAGTAGTGCAAATCGGCGGCCGCGCAGCGGGATCAGCCAAGCAGGTAATCGATGCCGATGGACTGATCGTCGCGCCGGGATTCGTCGATCTGCATACGCATTACGACGCCCAGATAAGGTGGGATCCGTGGTGCACGATCTCGGGATGGCACGGCGTCACGTCGGTGGTGCTGGGCAATTGCGGGTTCGGATTTGCGCCGGTCAAGCCGTCGTTCCGCGAGCGCTCGATGCTGATGATGACGCGCACCGAGGCGATCCCGTACGACGCGATGAAGGAGGGCATGAAGTGGGACTGGGAAACGATTCCCGAATATCTCGATTCGCTGGAGCGCGCGCCGAAAGGCGTCAATTGCATCCAGTACATGCCGACCGCGTCGCTAATGACGTACACGATGGGACTCGAAGCGGCGAAGACGCGGCCCGCGAATGTGGACGAGCGCGAGCAGATGGCGCGCATCCTGAATGAAGGGATGGACGCGGGGCTGTGCGGATTTTCGATTCAGCGGCTGGGGCCGAACTCGACGCAGGCGGACTATGACGGGTCGCCGATGGTGACCGATACGATGTGCGATGAGGACATCCTGAATCTCGCGCGGGTGTTGCGCGCGCGCGACGAGGGGTTCATCCAGATCACGCAAGCGACGGTGAATCCGAAAGAGGACATCGAGTTTGTCGAGCGGCTGGCGGCGGAAGCGCAGCGGCCGATTCTATACAATATCGTGGCGGCGACGCCGCGCGATCCGGAGTTTCATCGCCGGAGTCTCCGCTGGCTGGACAAGGCCAACTCGAACGGGCTGCCGATTTATGGACAGGGTGCGACCTTGAGGACCGGGTTCGCCTTCACGCTCGAGCATTGGAACCTGTACGACGCGAGTCCGGCGTGGCGCGAGGTGACGACCGGGACCAAGGCGGAAAAGATCGCGAAGATGAAGAATCCGGAGCTGCGGGCCGCGATCAAGCGCGAGCAGGAGGATGCGAACCGGCGGCTCGAATTGATCCAGGGGGCAATCGGCGGACCGCTCAGGCGTCTGATCGTGCAGCACGCGAACGATCAGCCGGAGCTCGAGCAATACGTGGGCAAAACGCTCGCGCAGGTCGCGAGCGAGTGGGGCAAGGATCTGATCGACACGATGCTCGATTTGTCGATCATGGGCGATCTGAATGTCGAGTTTCTCGGGCCGGATCGCGGGTCGAATGCGGACTACACGGCTGAGTTGATGAACAATTCGATGTACACGATACCGGGCGTGTCGGACGGCGGCGCGCATACGAAGTTTTTCACCGGCGGTGCGTACACGACCGACTTTCTGCGCTGGCTGGTGCGCGATGAGAAGAAGGTAAGTCTCGAGGAGGCGCACTATCGGCTGTCGGCGTTGCCGGCGCACGCGGCGGGTTTCCGCGATCGCGGAGTGCTGCGCGAAGGCAGTTGGGCGGACGTCGTGGTGTACGACCTCGATCGGCTAGGCACCGATCCCGAATGGGTAGGTGAAGTCGTCCACGATTTTCCGGCGGGCGAATGGCGGCGGGTTATCCGCGCACAGGGTTATCATTCGATCATCGTGAATGGACAGGAGACGTTCCACGATGGCAAGCCGACCGGCGCGACGCCGGGTAAATTGCTGCGTCACGGCCACGCTTAGGATCGGGATTCAACCAAAAGCTAGCGGGCCGGCGTCCTAAGCGCCGGCCCGTTTTTCTTTGAAGAGAATCGACGCCGCGCGAACTCGTCAGCAATCAATCGCGTTGGTAAGCGCCGCGTCCTTCAAAGAAAGTTGTAAGCACCCTGGTATCGGCGATATCAGTCGGCGCGATCTCGAATAAGTTCCTGTCAAGCACGATCATATCAGCCGATTTTCCGACTGAGAGCGAGCCAGTCACGCTTTCGAGACCCATCGCGCGTGCTGGATTCGCGGTGTAAGCCGCGATTGCAGCCGGAAGATCGAGCGCTTGCTCGGGCCACAGCGCGCCGTCGAATTGTCCGCTTGGATTGCGGCGCGTGATCAAACCTTCGATGCCGGACCACGGATCGGGATTGGGGATGACGGGCCAATCGGTGCCGGTGGCGATAAGAGCGCCCGCCTCGATCAGGTTGCGATTCGGCCAGTATTGACGGACGCGATCACCGACCGCCTGCTCTATGCCATCGATGATCTGGTTTGGGTACCACAGAATCGGCGAGAGGTCGGCGACGACGTTCAAATCCTTGAAGCGGCGAACGTCGGCGGGATCGATGAAGCCGGCATGCGCGATATGATGCATGAGCGCCGTAGCGCCTTTGAATGATCGGACGACGTCGAACGCGTCGAGGGCGGTCCTGACTGCGCCGTCGCCGGCGCAGTGGATTTTGACGGCGAGGCCACGATCCTCCTGTTTCGCGATTAGCCGCGCGAGTTCGGGAAGAGTCTTGGTCGTGGCGCCGCGAAAACAGCATCCGTGCGCTTTATCGGGAAGGTACGGCTCGATGAAGGCTGAAGTTCGCGACATCGGGACGCCATCGAGAAAAATTTTGACGAAGGTCGGCATCACGTGTGGGCTTTTGAATTTAGCGCGCTGATCGATCAGGTCGTCGCCGACGAGGTCGTTCAGAAAGCCGGCCGGCTCGGCCATCATCGAGCCGACCACCCAGGCCGAGAGTTTTCCGTCCGCATCGAGATTGTTGTAGGCGGATAAAATGGCGCCGCTAACGGCGGCATCCTGCAAGCCGGTGACGCCGAATGAATTCAGAATTTCGATCGCGCGCGTGAGGGCCGAGACGTTGGCCTCGAGCGAATAAGGATTGGCGGCCTGCGCGGCCTGCTCGACGATCGCGACGGCCGACTCGAAGAGCATCCCGACCGGCGCGCCGGTCGTTTCATCACGGACGATAACGCCGCCGACGGGATCGGGCGTGCGCGAATCGATGCCGGCGAGTTCGAGCGCGCGCGAATTGACCCAGCGATTGTGCACGCTGTCATCGCGGAGCAAAACCGGATGGCCCGCGCTCGCATCGTCGAGCGCCCGCAGCGCGTCGAGAGTCGAGAGCTTGATTGTGAAATTGCTGCCCCACGAACCGCCGACGATCCATGCGCCGGGCCTGGCTTTTTGAGCATCGGCGCGAACGACGGCGAGCACCTCGTCGAGCGAAAGCGTCGGCAGGAAATGACATTCGAAGAGATCGGCGCGGCCGCCGAGCAGCGGATGAGTGTGCACGTCGTTGATGCCGGGCATCACCATCTTGCGGTTCAGGTCGATAACGCGAGTGCCGGATCCGATCAGCGACTTGACGTCGCGATCCGCGCCGACGAAGACGATTTTGCCGGCGCGAACCGCTAGCGCCTCAGCCCACGGATTCGCCGGATCGACGGTGTAGATTCTGCCGTTCTGCAGAACCGTATCTGCGATCTAATCAACTCTGCTCGTAGCAGCCATGCGCGATCTCCAAGTGCACGAGGTCTAGACGTGGCGGCGAAGGAAATCGAACATCAGGCGGTGTCCCTCGCGGCAGGCGGAGAGTTCGGTCATCTGCATGAAGGCGTGCGGCATCTCGTCGAGAATGCGCAACTCGTTCTCGATGCCGGCGCGATTCATGGCTTCGGCGATAGTGCGTGATTCGCCGACGATGCCGTCGGCGGCGCCCGCGATGATGAAGCTCGGCGGCATCGCGCCCGGCTTGATCGCACGAATCGGACTGACGCGCGGATCGTTCAACCCTGCGGGATAGTTGCTCGCTAGATAAGCCTTGGCGAGCGGCTCCGCTGCTTCCTTCGCGACCGCGACGAGACCGGCGAAATCGAACGCGCCGTAGATCAGAATCGCTGCTTTGAATTTCGGCGCGCGCTCGGAGGACGCGAGCGAAGACAACGTCGCCGCGGTGAGATTGCCGCCGGCGGAATCGCCGCCCATCGCCATGCGCGATGCGACGCCGTTGTAGCGATGCGCATTTTCGGCGACCCAATGCGCGGTGAAAACGCAATCGTCGAGGCCAGCGGGGAAAGGATTCTCGGGCGCGAGCCGGTAGTCGGGCGCGATCGTGAGATAACCGGCCTCGGCGAACTGCTTGATGAGCTTGCGATGCGTCGCGGGGCTGCCAAGCGTCCATGCGCCGCCGTGAATGTAGATGACGACGGGGAACGGGCCGCTGCCGTGCGGCACCGCGATATCGGCGGTAAGGCCTGCCTTCAACTGGACGCCCTCATGATAGGCGCCGACGGCGGGCTGGTTGGTGTTGAACTCCTCGAAGTAATCGACGAGGCGTTTGCGCTGCTCCTGGATGGAGCCGGGGCGCGGCTTCAAGTAGAAATCGTTCCAGCGACGAATGATGTCCTGCTCTTGCGGCGTCAGCATCGTGCACCTCCCGCGGATGAGTGAGCGAGACTAGCCTTAGCGGGTTTAATTTGACAAACCGGCGGCGATGATCGAGCGTCATCGCTGAAGACGAGAAATGAAGAGGGTCAGGCGGAAGATTTGGAACCGCAGATTGCAGGCAGATTACACAGATTGAGGAGAAGAGATCCGGGATTCTTCGGCTGCGCAGCCTTCGGCTCAGAATGACAAAGTTGTGAGGTTCGCTTAGTACCGAAATGTTCAGACTTTCAGGATGACGGAGGGCGCGCTAGGCCGGCGGGGTGCAGTAGGCGATCGCCTAAGTGAGTAAGCAGTAACAAATCGAAAGGAAGAGAAGGCATCGAGCATGAGCAATCGGAGTATTTCACTGAAGAGCGGCGCAGGCGTGATCGAAGGCGAGTGCGATCCGAAGTTCGAGGACGTGCTGGCGGCGTTCGTCGAGAATTTCGAGCGGCGCGACGAAGTGGGCGCCAGCGTGTGTATCAACCTGGAGGGCCGCAAGGTGCTCGACTTGTGGGGCGGACGCGTCGCGGCGGGCGGAGGCGCGTGGACGCGCGATACGATCTCGATCGTGTTTTCGGCGACCAAGGGAGCGTCGGCGATCTGCGCGCACATGGTTGCCGATCGGGGGCAACTCGATCTCGACGCGCCGGTGACGCGCTACTGGCCGAACTTTGGCAAGGCCGGCAAGGAAGGTGCGCTGGTGTCGATGATGCTCGATCACTCGGTTGGGCTGCCGCATCTGCGCACGAAGATCAAGGATGGCGGCTGCTATGACTACGACTACATGGTCGCGATGCTCGAGAATGAGGAGCCCTTCTGGAAGCCGGGCACGCGCAACGGCTATCACGGCATCACGTCGGCATGGACGGTCGGCGAGATGGTGCATCGCGCATCGGGCAAACGGCTAGGCAGGTTTTTCCAGGATGAGGTAGCGCGACCGCTCGGAATCGATTTCTGGATCGGCTTGCCGGCGGAGCAGGAGGCGAGAGTCGCGCCGATGATCCCCGCACCGATCACCGACGAAGTGCGCAACAGCCGGATATCGCAGGCCGCGGTCAACGAAAAAGATTCGCCGACGCATTACTTCATGTTCAACATGGGACGGTTCGACCCTAACAGTCGCGAAGCGCATGCGGCGGAGATCGGATCGGCGACGGGGATTTCGAATGCGCGCGGACTCGCGGGACTGTACGCACCGCTGGCGAATGGCGGCACGCTGGCGGGCGTCAAGCTGGTAGGTCCGGATACGCTGGCGCGGATGGCGCTGACGTCGGTTGCGACACATGAAGACGCCACGCTTAGGATTCCGACGCGGTTTTCGCTGGGATTTATGAAGGCGATGGACAATCGCCGGCTCGATAACGCAGCGCATTGCTCGCTACTGATTTCGGCGCCCGCGTTTGGACACGTAGGGGCGGGGGGCTCGATCGGCTTTGCTGATCCGGGATGCAATATGAGCTTCGGCTATACGATGAACCGGATGGGCTTCGGCATCCTGATGAACGATCGCGGGCAATCGCTGATCGACGCGGCTTATAAGTGCCTGGGGTATCGCAGTAATGCGGGCGGCGTGTGGGCCTAGGCGCAAAGGTCGGTCTATCAGTCGCGACTGGTGCGTTGTTAGCGATACTAGCCACACGCGCTATAGCACAAAGCGGTGATAGCTCGGGCATCTTTGGCAAGGCGCCCAACTATGCGAAGGAGTCGAAGCGGCTCGAGAGCCAGATCGCGCTGACACAGCGACAGCTTGACGATGCTTCAAGGCCTCATCCGCGCGGGATGGCGGAATCGTTGAAGAGAAACGAGGAACTGCTCGACCGCATGAAGAATCGATGTGCGGAAGCGTTCGATCCTGCTAGCAGGCTGCCGCTGATATACGTCGCCGCTTCGAGCGACAGTAGCAGGTCGGCTAACCGCGGTCATTGCGTCGATCGCGAACGCTTTCCGAGTGGCTTTATGGAGAAGGTCGCGACCGCAGCCTGCGAATCGGATGGTAGCTATCGGATGGCGCTGCAACCGGGCAGCTATGCGGTCGTGATTGCTGAAGCTGGCGACAGTCATTTGAGCAACCCACGATCGAAGCTGGTAACTGTTAAATCGCAGCAGTGGCTGCAAATCATGCGTGGTGATGAAGATTCCGCGTGCTGCGAAGAATCGATCAGTGGGAAGAAACCCCCGTACAATTCGGGCGTCAAGGGACGCGGGCCGTCGCCACAGGTGGGGTGCTATGGCGTGCCAGGTCCCAGACCTAATGGGGAGGTGGTGCAGTGCGTCGAAGCTTACTCACCCGGCGGTGACCGGATGGTCGCATGCGCCGCGTGCGATTCCTCCAATCAAAGCTTTACGATGCCGCTGGCTCCCGGCGAATACCTGATCGCATTCGACGCCGAAAAGGAACCTGGTTCAAACGCCGCACCGCGTCTGGTGACCATAGCGCCGCAACAATGGCTGCGCGTTGACGCAAAGAGGGCGGGAATCAGGGCCGCGCCCTGCCCGCGGTTGCCATAGACGCCTATTAGTTGGACCAAGGCCGCAGAATCGATCCACCCAGGCGCGAGTTAGACCCGTTTTAAGGGATAGATATAGTACCTAAGGTGCCGGGCAGCGGACCTGCCGGCACTACGACGCCGCCGGAAGTCGTATCGACTTTGGTGAGCTTCTGCGTGGACGACTTGCTGGCGCCCGGGCTACTGGAAATAGTCGCCTTGAAATCGAAACTGCCTAACTTACCAGCCAGGATCGGCAGGGGTGGAGTCAAGGTGAAGGTTGCAGTGCCGGCTACGTTCGGCTGAATCGATATGCCTTGCGGCGCAAGCGTTATGTTCGATCGCGCTCCGGATGGACGAGCGGTTCCCGTGACACTCATGCCGCTGATCAGGCCGATGTCGCTGACACCAACTACCAGCGTATTGACCTGAACGTCTTTTCCGCACTTGTTGTTGAGCGTAAAGCTGCCGGCAGGCACCGTGGCTCCGGGCGAGGCGACGACAGCGACCTGGCTGACCGTTATCACGCCGCAGGGGGTCGGTGTTGCCGTGGGCGTGCGGGTCGCAGTCCTGGTAGGAGTGCGGGTCGCGGTGCGCGATGCAGTGCGAGTAGGGGTACGCGTGGCCGTTCTGGTCGCTGTCCGAGTAGGCGTTCTGGTAGGAGTACGCGTAGGCGTCGCGGTGCGCGTCGCAGTCCTGGTCGCGGTCTTTGTAGGCGTCCGCGTCGCGGTTCTAGTAGGCGTCCGGCTCGCGGTGCGCGTCGCAGTCCTGGTCCTCGTGCGCGACGGAGTTGCAGTTGGCGTGCTGGACGGCGTCGCGTGCGGCAGCACTGCGAGACCCCACGGGTGGTTCAGTTGGGTGTTGAGGCCCTTGATGACTGCGCCGGGCGCGATGTTGCCAGTTTGGCCGGAAGTAAAGCGGTTTACGCTGTTCAGATTCTGATTCGCGATAAAGACCGGATTGGTCGGGGCAATCGCCACACCTAGCGGGAAAGAAAGAAGCGTATTGGCGCCTGCGATAGTGTTGATCGGCGCGACGTTGCCGGTTACGCTCGGGCCGTATTCGGTGACGCTGTTGTTAGCTCGATTGGCGGTGAAGAGGTTGTCATTCGAATCGATAGCGAGGCCATAGGGTCCGTTGAGCGCAGTATTGGCGCCGGCGATAGTCACAACCGGCAGCGCGTTGCCGCTAGCGCCACTAGCGTACTCGGTGATGCTGGGCGTGTTGAGGTTGGCGGCGTAGATCCTGCCGAACTCATCGACCAGTATGCCTTGAGGACCGTTCAGTTGAGTGTTGGCGCCAGTGATGGTTGCGATCGGTGCTATATCACCTGTGGCGCCGGCTGCGTATTCGGTAATCGAATTATTATTGAAGTTAGCGACAAAAATGTTTGCATTCTTGTCAACACTCACCCCTGACGGCGCGTCGAGTCCGGTGCTCTTGCCGGAGATGTTGGCGATTGGCGTTGCGTTGTTGAAAGCTCCCGCAGCATAGACGGTGATGGAGTTGGAGCTGCGGTTAGCAACGTAGATCTTGCCGGTCTTATCGACGGCGACGCCGGTCGAATCCACCAGGCCGGTGCTGACGCCGGAGATGACGACTCCGGGAATCACGTTGCCGCTAGCAGTCACCGGGAACTCGAGCACGGCAGACGCCGGCAAGTTATTCACGACGTACAAGGTGGCGACGATAGGCGCCGGCGTCGGAGTTCGAGTCGGCGTGCGCGTCGAGGTTCGAGTCAAAGTCGCGGTGCGCGTCGCGGTCCTGGTCGTAGTATGCGTCGGGGTGTGAGTTGGCGACTTAGTAGGCGGTGGCGGAAACGGCGTCGGAGTTCGCGTCGGGGTCCGGGTTGGAGTCCGAGTCGGCGTAAAGGTGCGGGTCGCGGTTCTGGTCGCAGTGCGAGTACGTGTGAAAGTCGCGGTCGAAGTCCTGGTCGCCGTTCGAGTCGAAGTCCTGGTTGCTGTTCTGGTCGCGGTGCGGGTGGTCGTAAAGGTCGGGGTCCCAGCGCCGGTCGGAGTGCGAGTCGGGGTCTTGGTCGGGGTCCTGGTCTTAGTCGGGGTACGAGTCGGAGTTCGGGTTGGCGTATGGGTCGGTGTATGAGTTGGCGTGAAGGTCGGCGTCCTTGTTTTAGTACGAGTCGGCGTGAAAGTCGGCGTCCGGGTTTTGGTGCGAGTCGGAGTGAAGGTAGCCGTCGGCGTCCTTGTTTTGGTGCGTGTAGGTGTAAAGGTCGGCGTTCTGGTTGCGGATCTAGTCGGCGTAAAAGTGGTAGTCGCGGTTCTGGTTGCAGTCCTAGTCGATGTTTTGGTAGCGGTGCGAGTCGAAGTCCTGGTCGAGGTTCTGGTTGGGGTCCGGAAAGGAGTTACAGTGGGCGTCGGAGTCCTGACCAGGGTCTTGGTTGGCGTGGCGGTGTGAGTAGGCGTTTTGGTTGCTGTCGCAGTCGCAGTTTTCGTCGCAGTTTTGGTGTTGGTGGCGGTCCTGCTTGGAGTCGCCGACCTGGTAGCTGTCCGCGACGGGGTCGCCGTCTTGCTGGGGGTCGCGCTCCTGGTCGCAGTTCTGGAAGGTGTCGCCGTCTTAGTGGCGGTCTTGCTGGGCGTCGCGGTTGCAGTCGGCGTCGGCGTGGCAGTCGTCTGCAGCAGTCGATAGGCGCCGCTGCCATGAGTTCCGGCGAAGATCGCGCCGTTGTCGTTCTGCTGGAGATCGAAGACCGCGACGGTAGGTATCACCGCGGTATTGAAATCGGTCCAGGTGACGCCGCCGTTGGTGGTGCGGAAAATTCCGGCGTCGGTGCCGGCGAGGACGGTATTGCCGGTCGGATCGAGCCGATCGACCATTAACTTGTCGACTGGAATGTCGGGCAATCCGCCGTCGCGCTGAACCCAGGTAGTGCCGCCGTCGCCAGTCCTGAACACGTGCCCGATCGCGGTGATGGAAGTGAATCCCGACAAGCCCAGGTAAGCTACCTGGGTGTTGGACGGACTTGGCGCGATGGTCGTTGCCTGGGTGTTGGCGGCGTTGAAAGGAAGGTTGCCGGTCAAGTCGGTGAAAGGGACGGCTGCATTCAGGTTCGCCTGATTCGTAGTCCACAGCTTAAATGGTAGCGCGCCATTTTGCCCGGCGAGCACCCATAGGAAGTTGTGATTCGCCGAATCGAACTCGATATCCGTGATCGAGCATCCCGTATTGCCGCATCCGTTGGACAAATCCTGCGCGGACATCCGCGCCCAGTTGGTCATGCCGTCATTCGAAACGTACATGAAGTGGCCGCCGAGCAGCACGCGATGAGCAACTGAAGGATCGACGGCTAGAACCGGGGTAAAAGACGCGCCTGGGTCGACGGGCGCCGCAGCCATCGCGGCTTGTATCGCAGTGGATTGGGTGATGAAGTTCCAGCTACCGTTAGTGCCGCCAGTCGTCGAAGTAGCTATGTTGAGGGTGTTACCGCCGCCGCCGTAGCTATGGTAGGCGAAAGTCGGATCGACGTGATCGAAGAGCGTGGCGCCGCCGTCGCCGGTATCGACGCTGTCCCATCCGAGCACACCGGTGTAGAGCGCGACACCGTTGTCCTGGGTGCCGGCGAGAACGCTGTTGTTGTTAGTAGGATGCGGTCCGATAGCCCAGATCTGGACTGCTGAGATGGTGTGATTGAGCGAGGCCCACGCGCCGCTCGAGGTGTTGTAAAGAAAGATACCGCCGTCGTTGCCCCAGTAAAGCTTGGTCGCGTCGGTGGTGTCGAAGGCCAGCGCGTGGACGTCGCTATGGGTTTTGCCGAGGCCGTTCAGGAACTGCCAGGTGGCGCCGTCGTCGGCAGAGCTGTACTCGCCAATTCCGCCAAAGTACACGGTTCGGTTATCGGCCGGCGAGATAATGAGTGATTGATCGTAAAACGACTGCGAAAAGACATTCGGGTTGCCGGTCGGCCCGGCTGGAACGTCGCCATCGATCGTGGTGAAGGCGCCGAGATCGCCGCATGACGCGGTGCTCCAGGTCGCGCCGTTGTCACCCGTTTCGGCGCATGGCGTGGTCATCTGGACCCAACTCGCGCCGCCATCGGTCGAGGTGAAGAATCCAGCGTACTCGCCGGAGTAGGTTTTGCCGCCGCCTGCTAAGGCAACGCTGGCGCCAACGATCGCCTCGATGTTCTCGCGATTGACGCTAGGGCCCCGGACGGCGAGGCTGGTGCGGCCGAAACTGCTCGAGGGGATCGGCGCATTGGACCACGGCGACAGCGCTTGTCCTGGGCCGCAGGTGAAATTGGCGAAGTAGATGCCCTCGAGGTCGACTGCGGAGAACATCGCGGGATGCAGGATCGTCGGATCGAAATCATCGCGCGTGGCGCCGATGATGAATGAGCGGACGGGGCCGCCGGTGTTGCCGTTGTGAGTACCGCCGAAGGTGCGATGCCAGCTGCCGTCGGCGCCGGCATTGTCCGATTCATAGATGCTGCCGACGGTCATCAAGCCTTCGAGCCAGTCGGCGCTGCCGCGCGACGAGCTGAAACCGAAGCCGGTGCCTGCCCACATGTAGAGGCACGGAATCGACATCGAGGTGAACGACTGGAAGGGGCCGTTGGCGAAGAATTTGCCCCCCGGATCGACCTGCGTCCAATTGACGCCCATATCGGCAGTCTTGAACATCCCGGCGCCGTAAAAACTGTCGCCGCCGAATGGATTGTTGCCTTCGCCGGTGCCGACATAAACGATCGGAGTCGGACCGCTGCTGTTGTCGATCGCGATCGCGCCGATTGACTGAGTCGGGAGCGCGCGGCTGATGAAGCTGAAGGTGGCGCCGTGATCCTTGCTTAGCCACACGCCGCCGCTGGCGGTGCCGACATAGATATTTCCGCTGGGATCGACGGCTATCGCGGAAATGCGGCCGGTCGCGGCGAACCCGGTACCGACCATCGGTCCGCCGAGGTTGGCGATTTCGTTCTTGATCGGCAATGGGCCGATGAATTCCCACGCCGGCGGAGCATACGGTGCGCCGGAGGCTTGGGCGCTCGCTTTGGCTGAGCGCTCCAGCCTCCGGCGCTGCTCGACTGCCTTCTGGTAGCCGTCTTTCGGCATGCCGAACTGCATCCCGGCACGGTTCTGGAAGAAGCGAGCGCGCTCGAGGCGGTCCTTGGCCGAGCCGAGCGTCGGATGCCTGATCACGGAGGACGCTGAGGTGACCGGCTGAGTCGAATATTGAGCGCCCGCTACGCTCGCGATTGCCAACGCGAGCATCAGGAGGATGACGTAGGCTTTCGCTAGAGAATTACCTTTAGGGCGCACGATTCGCTGTTATCGCGGGCTACCGCCGGCTCAGACGGCATTCCGCGATTGGGCTCCCTTAAGCGCCGGGTGCATCACCCGCGTCTATTCAGCCGCATGACGACTGGTTGGCATTAGGAGACGGCTGAAAACACCTTTTAGCACAAACTACTCTTAGGTCAAGCAAATTAAATCATAAATTATCATTGGAATGGCTTACGCTTTCAAAACCGCAATTCGTCGTTATGCGGGCTAAAGTGACGAAAGTACGGGCAGGATTCGGGGATCCAATCCGGTCGACGATGCGATTCTCTAAATCGGCATGGCAGCATTCGAGACGGCCAAACCGTTCGAAGTAACTGATCCTTGAAGCGCGGCCCGCTGGACCTTACAGCATCGGGTTCAGGACGGGCTGGCCGAAGGAGAGTGCGCCGTACATCCGGGCCGGCGCATCCACGTTCAGATAGGCGTGTCCGAGCATCGCCTTGATATCCTGGTAGCGGCGCTGCTGCGGATGATCGAGGAAGATAGCCTTGCCGCTGCTCGCCTCGAACAACTGGTCTGCGGCGCGCGCGGCCAACTGCGCCGAGCGACAGGCGTGAACACGCATCGCGGCGCGCTGCTGAAAGGAGAGGATGCGGCCGCTGCGGGCCGCGTCCATCAACTGTTCGAGATCGCGGCGCATCAGGAGGAATCCCGCGTCGATCGCATAGTCAGCTTCTGCGAGCAGTTTTTGGACATAGGGATCGTCGCTGACGACGCCGCCAAGGCCGCCCTTGCGGTTGCGGTTGATATCGATCCACAGCTCCAGAAAGCCGCGCGCGGCGCCTAACACCGATGCGGTCAGGGCGTAGTTGAAGATCAGCGCGAACGGCAGGCGATATAGAGGTGCGGGATTGAGTTCCCAGCCGGGCAAATCGCGGCCCAGGGTGTAATCCCAGTGCGACTGGCTCCGGTAGTCGGGCACGAAGGCGTTGTCGACGACGATGTCCTTGCTGCCGGTGCCGCGCAGGCCCGCGACGTGCCAGTTATCGTCGATGATGTAGTCGCGGCGCGGGAGCATAAACGATCGCGAATCGGGCACTTGTGCGCCGCGGACCTCGACGCCGCCGGCGATCGCGCCGAGGATCACCCATTGGCAATGGTCGCATCCGGTCGAAAACGACCAGCGGCCATTCAGGCGGAAGCCGCCTTTGACTTTTTCAGCCTTGCCGGTTGGAGCGTACGACGAGGAATGCATCGTGGCGGGATCTTCGCCCCAGACTTCCTGCTGCACCTCTTTGGGGAAGAGCGCCAATTGCCAGGGATGGACGCCGATGATGCCGGAGACCCAACCTGCGGAACCGTCGGCGCGCGCGATTTCGGCAATCGCCTCGAAATAGCCGGCGGGATCCGCCTCGCCGCCGCCCCAGCGGGCAGGCTGGAGGCCGCGCAGCAGGCCCGAATCGAGCAGCGCGTTCCAGGTGGAATCGGGCAACCGGCGGAGCCGAGTAGCTTCGTCGGAGGCCTCGCGGAGTTGCGGCGCGAGAGCGATGGCGCGATCGATTAGCTGATTCATGCGTGCGACATCCACGAAGTTTGCGTCAACGCCACGGTATCGCGAATCTTCGCGAGAAACGCAAGCCGGGCGATCACGGCGAACGCGCGGCGAGACGGGCCGGCAGCCCGCTGGCGATCGTGCGCGACAGCCGGCTGGCCGCCATGCTCGACGACGTCAACCTTTGCGGGACTTGCTCCCGATGAGATTGTGTTTCAGGATTCCATGGGCAGGTGGGACATCCGATGAGTGATAGCTACGCAGAACATATGATTGTCGCCGCGAGCGATCGAAGTCATTTGCATACCGCATATGGCTACTGCACCGAGGCGGATCGATATGCGCTGGCGCGCTGTGCGAGGCGCTTTCTGACCGCGGGCGCGGCGCTCGCAATCGCCGATGAGATCTACTGGGGTTGGCGCGGAGAGTTTCCGAACTTCCTGGTCACGATCGCGTTGGTGCTTGGACTAGGAGGACTCGCGTTGGCGGACTTGGTCGAACGCCGCGCGGATCGTGCGCTAAGCGATCAGGTTCTGACTGGGTCGCTCACCGAGCGATGGAGTACGTTTGCGGTCCTGGTGGCCTTCTTTACGCTCTATGCCGTCTCGATGTTTCCGCCAACTCCATTTAACGAGCAGGTTCGCCAGGCGGTCGCGTTCATTCACGGTCACACTTATATCGACGCACCTAACAGCTTCCTCGAGCACGCCCAGGTGGGAGCTTATAGCTACGCGTTACATCCCCCATTGCCGGCAATTCTGCTGATGCCTTTCACGGCGATCTGGGGCATGGACACTAATCAGACCGAATTTTCGGTGCTGGTCGGAGCTATCGATGTTGTGCTCGCGTGGATTCTCCTGGGCCGCCTCAAAGTAAGCCTCAACCCGCGAGTGTGGCTCACGTTTTTCTTCGCCATGGGCAACGTCCTATGGTACGAAACGGTGGTTGGCACGACCTGGGCGCTTCCAATGAACACCGCCCTGATCTTCCAGCTAGCCTCGCTGATCGAGCTATTCGGCGAGGCTCGTCCTGTGCGGCTCGGAATCTTTGCAGGCCTTGCTTCGCTGGGACGCTATGACCTGGCGCTTGCTGCGCCCATCTATGCGCTACTGGCGTGGAAGAAGGGGCGCACATTCACCGAACTATTGGGAATGATCCCGGGCTTTCTGGCGGTGGGCGTCATCTTCGTCGGCTTGAACGAAGCGCGCTACGGCAGCTTTTTCGATCAGGGGGTGATGATCACCGGCCCAAAGGGCGCTCCCGTATTTGCATTTCAATACCTTCCCGGCAATCTCTATACGCTCTTCTTCATGGCTCCTACCGTCGATGGCAGGTTTCCTTATATTCATCCGGTATTCGCCGGCCAGGCGCTTACAACCACGAGTCCCGCCTTCGTATTGGCCTTGAGGCCAAGCTTTCGACGGCTAACTATCTCGACGATGTTCGTCGCGTCGGTGCTGGTCTCGATTCCGAGCCTCTTATGTTACGCCAACGGCTTTGCGCAATTCGGCACTCGCCACTACATCCCGGCATTTCCATTCCTGCTCGTCATGATGGCGCTCGGCATGCGTGATCGTACCGATCAACTGGCGAGGATCCTGATAACAGCGTCAATAATCATCATTGGATGCGGAGTCTGGCAAATTCGGATGTGGGGTCTCTCCTGAGTCGCACCGCTCGATGCCTACCAATCAAGTGGCTGCGGAGGCAGGGAGATGACACAGAGCGCCGGACCTCAGTCGGTTCCTGTTGCGTCGCAGGCGTCTCAAGAGCAGGCCTCGAGGCCATTTGACACGATACTGTGGCGCGCCGTCATAGCCGGCCTCGCGATAATCACAGCCCTCGCGCTGTTCAAGTTAAGGACCTTCCCATACCATCTGCAGTGGCGTGAGGCATGGAAGGCGGCTCTTAGCCTTCAACCAGTGACAGGCTGGACTGCCGTCAAAGTGTGGTTCTGTTGGGGGTTAGGCACTCTAGTAGCAGCGGGTGTGCTGCTTCGAATCGATCGCTCCATCGAAATATGCGACGCGCTGATCGGTGGAGCGATGGGCATATGGGTAGCTGGCTACGTGCTAGGCCAATTACTAGGTCCGCTCGGGCTGTTCGGCGGCGTAGCTTTCTGGTCGCTTCTGATTGCTGGCGCGGTCTGGCTGTGGCGCTTTCCGCCTTCGATCGAATTTCATCCACCTGGCGCGGGTCAAAGTATGGCCCTGCTGTCATGGGCGATGCTGGCAGTCTCGATGCTGCCTTTGCAGCTTGCGTCACCGACTCCCCCTTTCATGGACGTACTCGCCTACCCCGCTGCGATCCAGCGTGTCATGACATTTGGAATCTATCTGCCGTTCGACAACGACCCCTACGGCCTCTGGGGACCTAAAGCTCTTGGGCCTGGCGTCGAACTGTTTTTCGCGATGATCGGACTCGCCAGCCATACGAAACTCGCGGTCCTCGTGCAGACCGCCGCGATGGTACCGATGTGTGGACTGCTGATCTTCGGCGTCTATCGGTTGGGGCGATCATTTGCGGGCGACGTCGCGGGCGGAGGCGCCGCGCTGCTTCTGTTTCAGACCTGCCTGTTTCGCAGAGCGCAAGGAATGCGGGGCACGGCGCTGGTATTCGTGGCGTTGGCGGTCGGCCTGGGATTCTTCCTGGAAGCGCGCCGCAAATGGCTATTCGGGATCATGGGCGCGATGGCGCTAGGTACCGCGGTGGCGACACAGGCGCTGGTAGGCTTCCTGGGAATGCTGGTTGCCAGCGCAGCCATTCTGCTATGGCTCGCGGAGGGCGATCTGATTGGCTTTGCTCTCGGCTTCCTGCTACTGTTTGGCGCCAGCCTGGTTGCATTGCCGGACGTGTTCATCAACCTTAATACTCCAGTTCCTTACCCGCTGCTTCCTCTTGCTCAGATCGCTGGCATAGCTGTGATTGTCGTCGCTGCGATGAAGCTGCATCCAGATCGTCCTCGGACTTACAAAGCGCCTACGATTGTTAACGTCCTGCTCGTGTCGATCTTGCTCGCCGGGGCGCTTTACTCCAGCATGCAATTAGCGACCTCGCTGCCCGTCCGCGTGTTCGCCCAATCGCCGATGCTTACCCTGCTGACCTTTGTTGCACTTACTGCTTTGCTCGGTGTTTGGTTCAGCGATAGTTCCCGAATGCGAAATGCCGGCATCATCGCCTTCGCTTTGCTGCTAGCGCTGATATTCGACTATGTGCGCGACTACGCTTGGGGGCTGACCAGTGACTTGACGGTGCAGTTTGGATTGCAAGACCTTGATGCAGAGTTCCTGCAATACTGGACGCCGCTATTCATGACATTCTCGGCGTCGATTGTATTCGCGTTGTGCTATGGGAAGTTGTCGAAGCCCCTTTCATTCTTCGTGCTGATGACTTTGTTGATCTACCCATGGCGACACTCGGCCTCGCCGGTCGACTATGATTCCGAGCAGCATTCGATTGCCGAGCATTGGGGCTTCAATCTCTTCGATGCCTCACGTGGTTATTGGGTGGGCGCGAGGGAGGTGCGATGGAATTTCGATCCGGATGAATTCGCGCTCAAGGAGCTACTCGACAAGGAGATTGCCGCAGGCCGCATCACAACCGCGACGCATATAGTGCATATAGCGCACGACGCAGGCTTCTTTTCCCTGGTGCAATATTCTGTGTTTACTGGAATCGACGATGACCCCTACCTGGCCGAGTTCGACCCCAACGATCGATACCAGCATTCGGGACGCGTGCGCGGAATTGCGAGCTTGCCGGAGGCTATCGCGGCTAAGCCGCCGTACATTCTTGTGCAAGACGCTCCGCCAGCATCGCTGCAGCTACCTCCGGACGGCTATGACGAGATATTCCACCGATCGGACTTGAGGTTGTTTCGGCGGAAAGATCTCACTCTCGGAACAAACCATTGACAAGCGATTCGACCGTCGCGACCAAGGACATTAAGTGTCGTTCAAACCAAAGCGCTTCGTTGGCGTAGCACTTGTAGCAGCGGGACTGATTTGCCTCGCAATGGTTTCAATGAGAGCGCTCCACGAACCGTTTTACAACTACGCCTGGAGCACCTCGTTCAACGGGTTCAGCCGTGTCCTACCCGTGACCGGATGGGCCGCTGTTCGAGTCTGGACCTTCTGGGGATTAGCTACAGCGATACTATCGCTAATGATTTTGCATATCGATCCCGGACTGGAATCAGGCGATGCATTGCTGGGTGGTGCGGCTGGAACGTGGATCTTTGCTTACGTTGCGGGTAACCTGCTGGGCCCGATAGGCGCCTTCAGGCCGGCGACAATCTGGCTCATGGTGTTTGCGGCAATCGGCTGGTTGTGGAGGAATCCGCCGGTTATCGTGCTGAGAGCGCCTTCGACCGGACAGAAGCTCGCGCTGCTCGCCTGCGTGCTTATGGCCATAGGATCGCTGCCGTTGCAGCTTGGCTCTCCAATACCGCCCTACATGGACGTGCTCAGCATCCCGGCGTCAGCGCAGCGTATCGTGACATTTGGCAGGTACCTGCCTTTCGATAGCGATCCCTATGGTTACTGGACGCCGCTCGCTCAAACGCCCGGCCTCGAACTGTTCTATGCGCTGTTGGCAATTGGCAGCTTCACCAAGCTAGCGGTGGTCGCAGAGATGGCGGCGCTGGTTCCGATGTCTTGTCTGATCATTTTTGCGACCTATCGGCTCGGACGCTCGCTGATGGGAGACGCAGCAGGCGGTATGGCATCGATGCTGCTATTCGCGGCCACGCTACTCTCGCGGGCGCAAACTATGCGCGGGACCGCGGTCGCCTTCGCGCTAGTCGCACTGGGCCTGGCCTTCTTCATCGATCCTGACCGTAGGCCGATCAAAACTGCCCTGGCGGGATTGGCGCTGGGAACAGCAATCGCCTCTCATGCGATCATTGGAGGACTCGCAATAGCGACAGCTTTCAGCACGCTATTCGTCGAGCTTCTCAGGGGTGATGGAGAGGACGCATTCGCAAAAGCGGTCTGCCTGCTGGGCGCCTTGCTGATCGCCGTGCCGGAGTTCGCTGTCGGCCTAGGCGCGAAGTTACCTTATCCGATTCTGCCATTTTCGCAGCTCTCGGGCATCGGGATAGTATGCCTCGCCGCAAGGTTGCCGCCTGCGCGACTTCGCGACGGTGCAACCTTTGGGAAATGGGTCCCCGCGGCGTTGATAGCTATGATGCTTGTTCTTTTGGTGTGGCGGCCCGGGCCGTTGGTGATGCTAGGCGGTCTGCTTGACGCCTTTCCGATGCTGCTTGTGATGGCTGTCAGCGGATTGATGATCGTATTTTGCGAACGGAACCATTCGAATCAGCTATGGACGATAGCAACCGCGCTTCTGGGGGCTGGATTCGTTGAATATTGTGCAAGAACGAACTTGTTCGCATCGGGTGGCACTGCGCAAGCTTTCGGCTTTGACGATGTCGTAAATAAGATCGGCGAATATTGGTATCCGTATTTGCTGATATTTCCAGCGGCTGCCGGATTCGATTGGCTATTTCGGTGCTGCTCGAAACCGCTAGCACTTATGGCGCTGTTGGCGTTCTTGATGTTTCCCTGGTTGCAGCGACCGGATCTTGACGTCGGCTATATGCAACATTCTATCGCGCAGCAGTGGGCAGTGGACTGGCTGATTGCCAAGCAAGGATGGTGGGGAGACACGCCTGACACTCGCTGGGCCCAAAGTCCGCCCGAACTAGCTCTAAATGAGAAGCTACGCGATGAAATCCTGGCCGGCAGAATCACCACTGCGACTCATATCGTCCACGTTACCTCTCACACAATCATGTGGCAGGACGTTTTGCTGTTCTCGGTCTATACCGGGATTGACGACGACCTATACGTCGTGAAACCGGCTGCAGGCCTCGGTCAGGGCGGGACGGCCGGCGGCCGACTGCGCCCAGTCTCGATGTTGCCGGCTGCTATCGCCAAGTTTCCAGCCTACGTTGTTGTACATAACGATCCGCCACCGGAACTATCATTGCCGCTAAACGGCTACGATCAGATTTTCAACGAAGGCAGAATTCGCCTCTATCGGCGTCACGACCTGACACCGCGGGCGGTTGCGTCAGAAGCGCACGGATAGTTGCGCGCTACTCCGCAGTTTGCCGCGAATCAGTTCCGCTGCGGCGCGGCTATACCATTTCAGGTAGCGTGGTAACCATCGCCAGAGTTTGAAGTTCGAGCTACCGGTCGTGCGATCGATCCATCGCGATGGAACCTCACCGATGCGCCATCTTGCGCGCAAAGCTTTGGCCATGATTTCAAGATTTATTTCGAAACCGCCTCCTCCTTCGATCAGGAGCTCCCGAAGACGGCTAGTTCGATAGAGCTTGAAACTGTTCGTGGGATCGTGAGTCGGAAGCCCAACAAGATTAAGCGACAACCCAGCTATCCGAGATAGCTTGCCTTTGAGCCACGGACCACCAATCTGTTCGCCACCTGCCATATAGCGGGAGCCGGAAACCAGATCGTAGCCTTGATCGAAAAGCGCGAGCATCGGCAGTAACGCGCGCAAGTCGTCGCTGCGATCCGCCATCATTACAATCAGCGCATCACCGCGCGCGGCTGCAAAACCGGTTTTCAACGCGTTGGCCGGGCCGCGACCTAGAGTGTTCTGTATCAACCTGCACTCCAATCCCGGCATGGGCGTCATCGATCGAACGACCGGCAGAGTCGAGTCAGTATCGTCGTCATAGACGATGAGTAACTCGGCCGGCCTGCCAAAAGCGTCGCGCAAAGATTCCAGCATCGATCGAATGCCTTCGGCCTCATTGCGAACTGGAATGACGACGCTTAATTTGCCGATCACATGCGGCCTTGCTTCCACTGGAGTTCGATCCATGGAACAACTTCGTTGAGTACGTCGTCGAGAGTAGTCGTGGCATTGAAGCCCAGCAAGTCGCTCGCCTTCCGCACATCAGGCATCCGCACCTGGACGTCGTAAGGATAAGCGGGGTCGTTCACGTAGCGGAAGGGCTTGCTGCCGTTGATCTTCTTCCAGATCAGTTCCGCCAGTTCGAGCACAGTGGTCGATTTGCCGGTCGAGATGTTCACGTCGTCGTTAATAGTGCGCTCGCTTTCAAGCGCTAGTCTGATTCCTAGAGCAACGTCACCGCCATAGGTGTAGTGCCTTACCTGCTCTCCACTTCCAAGAATGTGCAGCGGATCCTGTCCTTCGAGCACTTTGAGCACAAGATCGGGCAGCACGTGGCTCATCGCGAGCTTGACGTTGCCGGACAAAATGATAGGGGCATTAAGCGCGCGTCCCTCGCCAATTCCGACGCAGTTGAATGGTCGGACGATAGTATAGGGAAGTTGATACTGCTCCCAGGCGCCGCGCGCGAAGTACTCAGTGGCGAGTTTCTGAAAGCCGTAGGTAGAGTGAGGAGGAGGGCTGGTCAGTTGCGCGCCTTCAGGGGTGGGAAAGACGGTCGCACCTTCAAATACCATCGACGACGAAATTACCACGATGCGCCTGAGACCACGCTCCCGACGGGCCCACAAGGCGGCGTCGAAAGCGGCGGCAGTGATTCGTTCGTTCTCCGCGAGCAAATCGTAGGCATACTCGTGAAAGTAAGAAATCCCGCCGATTCGGGCAGCCGCCGCGACCAGCACTTCGACCTGACCGACTATCGACTTAAGTAAGTCCAGGTTCTTGGCGTCGCCGCTTACAAAGTGATAGTTCGGATGATTGTCGTAACTACGGCTAATCTCACCGTACTTGGAATAATTATCGATTCCGAACACCGCATGTCCGGCTTTCAGAAGATCTTCAACCAGGTAACCGGTGATGAATCCGGCTGAACCAGTGACGCAAATCTTCATAGCCGCCGCCCCTGGCCGCGCAGGTTCCAGATATCGATAACCCGCTTGTCGCCGAAGTCCAGGTTCTTGTAAGCCTTGTGCGGGGTAGCGACTATGACGATGTCAGACCTGTCGATGACAGTGTCTGCCGGAAGCAGGCCCGGCCGGCGCACGTAAGGATCGGCACAAAGCACACCGCCAGCCTCGATTTCCAGCAAGCTCCTTAGCTTATGAGATAGCGAATCCCGTTCGTCGTCCACTTCAGCCTTGAAGGCCATGCCAAGAATCCCGACAACTTTAAAAGCCAGGTCAGGTTCCGACTTCCTGAGGCTATTGACAATGAACTGCGGAAGTCCCTCATTGACAAGCATCGCAGCATGGCCGAGAAAAAAGCTGTTCTGGGTAAAGGAAGCAAGCTGCATGGTATCCTTGAAGAGACAGGGACCTGCCGCGAACCCCGGCGGCGGAAAATCGGCTGAACGCGGATAGTTGTGGGTGATGCCGTGATAGATAACATCGTAATCGACACCTAACTCGGTTGCAATCATGTAGTACTGGTTTGCGACGGCAAATTTGATGTAACGCCAGGCATTAGTAAAAAGCTTTGCCAGCTCGGCCTCGAGCGGCTGCATTTCAACGATCTCTTTGCTGAGCGAGGAAAACAGTTTGCGGCTCCGGGCGAGTCCCGCCGCGCTAAAGGCTGACACAATCTGCGGCAGGCCGAACAGTTCGCTGAGTCCACGGCCCTGCATGATTCTTTCCGGACATACTGCGAGGTCGATCTTGAAGCCGTGGGTTGACAGCCATCGCTCGATCCGTGCGGAGGTCCCCGGGTACAAGGTGCTGCGCAGGATAATCAGCTGCCCGTCTCGCAGATATGGCTTAAAGGATCTAAGGATGTCGTCGATAGCCTCGAAGGACGGTGTCAGGTGACTGTCGATAGGCGTTCCTACCACCAATACCAGCGCGTCGCTATTCGAGACGACGTGCGGATCGGCGCCAATTGTCAGGCGGCCACTGGCGAGAGCTTCGCGAAGCATCCTTTCGCCGTCTTCCTCCATGAAGGGCATCTCGCCGCGGCTTACTTGTCTGCTGGCTTCGCGATCAATGTCGTAGATCGCGACGCGCTTACCGCGAATCGCGAACGCGATCGAAAGCGGCAAGCCAACGTGGCCGCATCCGCCAATTACGCAAACGTCATAGGTCACAATTCATGACCTCCCAGGTTGACTATACATCATAACAGACAGTTCAAGTAGCCGGCCTGGTTGCAACTATGAACATCTGCTTGCCCATCAGCCACTGTGCGAGTCGCACCCTGAGGTATAGGCGCACCATCCAGCCTGCAGCCGGCAATCTGCTCTTGAACGTATAAGGAAGAAACCTGGGTATCGCTAGTTCTATCCGAAAGCCATTCTTGACCAGTGCTTCCTGCATGCTGAGATGGCTAAGCGGAGTGAAGTGATCATAGAAGTCCCAGTAACGCGAACCGAGGTACCGAATATTGGGTTGCAGGATGAGAAGCTTGCCGCCCGGTCGAAGGCGACCAAGAATTTGCGTAAGGACCGTATCGAGGTCGCGCTTGGTTTCGAGGTGCTCAAAGAAATTACTGACAAAAGCCACGTCGAATGAGTCAGGCGGCAAGGCCGACATATCGCGGCAGTCGCCGACGACCACGCTTACGCCCGGAGCCGCGTAGCGAGCTATGTCCGGGTTCGCATCCAGGGCCACCTTGTGCCCGCATTCGATGTGGTTGATGAACTCGCAATAACCGGCGGCGACGTCAAGCACGCGATCGCGCGGCCCCACATAGCGGCTGAAAAAGTCATGGCACAAGATGGCCCACACGCGGTCCTTGGCCGCGACTTCCGTCTCGGAAAAACGGGCCTGGTAAAGCCGTGCAAGCTGGCGAGCTTCGCTACTATCGATCGCGGAGTTCGATTTCGTCAATTGATCACCCGGCGCTGCAATCGATCCTAGGCGAAACAGCAAACGAACTAAAGCCCCGCGCGCAGCCATTCAGTTCCATGCTTGGATTGCTACAGGCGCAGTGGACTTACACCGGCTAGCTGCTCATCGTGCGCAGCGGGCTGAGGCCGCTTGTTCGCGATGCTCCTCCTGGGCGCGATACTGGTGGTTTATTGGCGGCTATCACAGCGGCATCGATTTCGCGGGCCGCAACCGGCGACGGCGCAAGAAATCGCGAAGATGGAAGCGGCGCTCAGCCAATAGGAATTCAGCATTTTCGCTTGCGCCCGCGATTTGACGCCAGATTAATCGTTCCTTGCTCTTGCAGAATGCGGTCGACTAGATCGATAGTACAGTCGTCAATTATCCGATCGGTATGTTGATGCCGGGAAGGGCGACGCCCGGCAAGTTGATGGCCGCAGGCTTGAGGTAGAAATGGCTCTGAAACAGTCTGTACGCGAAGAAACGCACAAGGTCGGCGCAGATCAGCTAATCGTGCTCAAGGGCGGATCGGGCAAGGCGGTGCTCATACTGCATGAAGAGTTGGGATATCCGGGCTGGATGAAATGGAACGAGGCGCTGAGCGAGCGGCGAACTTTGGTGACGCCGCTCTACCCCGGGTACGGGCGCACTCCCAGGGCCGACTGGATCATGAACATCCGCGATTTGGGGAACTTTATCGCGCGCTTCGTGCGGGAGCAGAATCTCGCGCCGATCGACGTGATCGGTTTTTCGCTTGGCGGATGGGTTGCGGCTGAAATGGCGGCGAACGATCCGGCGATCTTTTCGAAAATCGTGCTGATCGCGCCGACCGGTATTCGTCCGCCCGAAGGCGAGATCAAGGATCTGTTCACGGTGCCGGCGCTGATCTATCTGCGCGAGTCGGTGCTTAAATATGAATCTTCGAAAGAGTTCAGCGCACTCTACGACGGCGGCCTTTCGCCTGAACAATACGAGGCGTTCGAGGATGCGCGCGCGGAAACGGCGCGGCTCGCATGGCAGCCCTACATGTTCAATCCGAGCCTGCCGCATCTGCTCGACGGCACTGCGAATGCGCCGACCTTGCTAGTGTGGGGACGCGACGATCAGGTGGTGCCGCTTTCAGCGTGCCAGGTGTATCAGAAGTCGATGAAGAACGTGCGCGCGTTGGTGCTCGACGGATGCGGTCATCGGCCGGAAGTGGAGAAATCGGAACAGTTCATCAAGGAAGTGCAGAATTTTCTCGGATAACGAAACGAGCGGAGGACGGCTATGCATATAATGTGGTTCACCGAACGGCAGTATCACTACGATCCCGAAACCGAACCGGAACGGAGCGCGAAGCTGGAGAATCAGATCCTCCGCAATCGCAGCTTTTTCGGTTTGCCCAACGAGAATTTCGATGCGCAGCAAGGATCGATGCTGCTCAACGAGTACCTCGACGAAAAGATTTACTCCGAAGATCTCGGCTTCGACGGGCTGATGCTCAATGAGCATCACGGCACGCCGTTTTGCCTCGGCGCGGTGATGGACGTCGAGGCGGCGGTGCTGGCGAAAGCCACCAAGAAGGCGAAGATCGTGCTGCTGGGCAATCCGGTGCCGACGGTCGCGAATGCGCTGCGGCTCGCGGAAGAGCTCGCGATGATCGATCTGATCTCGAAGGGGCGGCTGGTGCCCGGATGGGTGCGTGGCGCCGGCAGCGAGCAGCTCGCCAACAACGCCAATCCCGCTTACAACCGCGAGTACTTCGAGGAAGGCGTCGATTTCATCTTGAAGGCGTGGACCAAGCCGGGGCCGTTCCGCTACGAGGGCAAGCATTTTCATTTCCGCTTCGTGAATCCGTGGGTGCTGCCGCTGCAGAAGCCGCATCCGCCGATTTGGATTCCCGGGCTGATCAGTCCCGACACGGCAGTGTGGTGCGCGAAGAAGCGCTTCCCGTATATCGCGCTCGCGACGCGACTCGAGCCGACCGTCGAGATGTGGAATATGTACACCGAGGCGGCGGCGCGCGAAGGCTACCAGGCGGGGCCGGAGAATTTCGGTTATCTGCAGCCGGTGTTCGTCAGCGACAATCAGCAGCGCGCCGAAGAACTCGGCAAACGATTTCTGTACGGCGGCGCGTTCGCGCATTTCGCGCGGCCCGAGTGGATGTTCCCGCCCGGATACAATTCGAAAGAGGCGACCCGCCGCCTCGCACGGCTGCCATTGGCCGAGAACCTGCCGGGCAAACCGATCCATGAAGGCGGTGGCAACGAGACCGACGAGGAACTCAAGGAACTGCGCGACGGTGTTTACGCGCGGTACGATGAAAGCAGGCGCAACTTGCAGATGATCGCGGGCACGCCCGACTACGTGATTCCGCGGCTGCGCAAGGTGCTCGAGGTCTTGCGGCCGGGAATCTTCTCGTTCTGGCTCGACGGACCGGTGGGCTACAAGGATCGAGTCAAGTGCCTCGAGATGCTCGGCCGCGACGTTATACCCGCGATGCGCGAGATGGGAAAGGAACTCGGACTCGTCGATCCGTTCCAGCGCGCGCCGGGCTCGGTGCCGCTCGCGTCGGGGCGCAAGCCTGAGAGCGTGGCGCATCCGGACGGGCTCGCCTCGATGCCCGCATAGCGCGGCGCGGCCCCAACGGAGAGCATGTTCAGAATCGGCAAGCTGTTTCATCTGACCCAGGTCGTGAGTGACCTGGGTCAGGTGGATAAATTTTACGACGACGTTTTCGCCGTTACCCGGTTCTATCACGGGTACGCGAAGGCGGCCGGCCGCGACGCATCGCTGATCGCGATCGGCGAAGTCATCATGGAGCCGATGACGCCGGCGCGCGTCGCCAATCTTCGCAATCAGTCGGTCAAGCGGTTTCACGATCGCTTCGGACAGCATCTGCATTCGATCGCGTGGTACGTCGATGACGTTGCGCAAATCTCGACGCATCTCGATCAGCATCGGCTGCGGTTGTTCGACGTCACCGGTAATCGCGTGACGCCGCCGAATGAAAAGTTCGCGGTGTGGACTCATCCGAAGGAAACCCACGGGCAACTCGAGTTCGCGGTGATCGGCGCCAACACGATCGATCCGCGCCTGCAGCCGGCGTGGTCGAACGAATACTGGCGCGAACGTCATCCGCTCGGAATCGAGCGCGCCTCGCATATCACGGCCGTGGTAAGAGACGTGTCGCTGGCGAAGAAGTTTTACGTCGAGGTGCTCGGCGCGAAGCTAATCGACGAGCGCAGCGTGGCGAATCGCAAGCAGAGCGCGTTTGTCGCGGTCGGGGAAGATACGGTCGTCGAGTTGGCGCAGCCGACCTCGTCGAATACTCCGGAGGGTCAGGACCTCGAGCGCAATGGCGAAGGATTTTTCGCGCTGACATTCAAGACGCGCAATCTCGCCAAGGCAGCGGAGTTTCTCAAATCGAAACATCTGCGCGCGCATCCTGAGGGTGTCGATTCGATCACGCTTGGCCCCGACCAGGCTTTCGGGATGACGATCGGATTCACCGAGCGCTCGCTCCCGAACGATCCGCGCGACAACTAGAATAACTTTATAGATGCCCCTCGACTCCGCTGTGCTCCGCCTCGGGAACGCCTGCGGCGTTGGCTCGCGAAAGCTCGCCTTTAGGAGATGCCCCTCGACTCCGCTGTCTGACTGATTAGCGATTCGGCCCTG
>NZ_JAUSKL010000043.1 GCF_030646925.1 Candidatus Binatus sp.
GGTTCCGGCCACCTCTCAGAAAAGACGAATTTTGCGACTTGTCAGGGAGGTCGAAAAGTGAGCCAAAAGTAAGCACAATTTCCGTCGACTTGACGACATTTCCTACATATGGTACAGTTCGTGCTTGTCCTGCCGAAAAAGGGGTTTCTTTCGGTCTGGTCGAGAAGGCTCTGTAGGTTACGGTTTAGCCATAAGGCAGTCGATGCTGGTTTCGTCAGTGACTGAAGCGGGGTCGATCTGCCGGGCGGATTTCGAAAGCCTCTGGCCTGCCGTCGGATTGAGGTCCGGTGAGAGGGTTGAGCTGTTACCTCCTTTCGGCGCGCACGAGAGCCAAAGACGCCGGGCCGCGGGGCCAGGCGCGCAGATTCTGTTTTCAAAACTGAGATCAGCTCAGGCTGATCTCGCAAACGGGGGAATAGGTAGTGGTAGAGCAACAAAGGAAGTTGGATATCGAGGTTTTGACGATTGGATCGTTGAAGCCGTACGCCCGCAACCCAAGGACTCATTCAGACAAACAGATCAACCAGATAGCGAGGAGCATTCGTCAGTTCGGGTTCACCAATCCGATTCTAATCGATCCTGAACTCGGAGTGATCGCGGGTCACGGTCGGATAGAGGCCGCCAAGCTGCTTGGCATCAGCGAGGTCCCGACCATCCGCCTGGATCATATGACGGAAGCGCAAAAGCGCGCGTACGTGATCGCCGACAATCGGCTGGCTGAAAACGCCGGCTGGGATCGCGAACTGCTGGCTCTGGAGCTGCAGTACTTGTCCGATCTCGAGCTGGACTTTGACGCGACCATTACCGGCTTTGACACGCCCGAGATCGACGTTTTGATTCAAGGGCTCAACCTCGACGGCACGAGCGATCAAACGGAAGAGATACCGGAAGTAGACAGGTCAGTGACGCCGGTGAGCCGGCTGGGTGACCTGTGGGAATTGGGCGATCATCGAGTGCTCTGTGCCGACGCGACCGAAGCAGCATCGTTCGATTATCTGCTTGAAGCGCAGCGAGCGCAGATGGTGTTTGTCGATCCGCCTTACAACGTACCAATCGACGGCCATGTCTGCGGCTTGGGCGCGATCAAGCATCGAGAATTTCAGATGGCCGCCGGCGAAATGTCCGAACCTCAGTTCATCGAGTTTCTGAAGACGACGCTCGGGCATTTAGCCACGTTCAGCATCGACGGCTCGATTCATTTCGTTTGCATGGACTGGCGACATTGCTTCGAGCTTACCTCGGCAGGTCGCGACGTTTACGATGAGCTAAAAAACCTCTGTGTCTGGAATAAGGACAATGGAGGAATGGGATCGCTCTACCGCTCGAAGCACGAATTGGTTTTCGTTTTCAAGCGTGGCTCTGCGGCTCACATCAACAATATCGAGCTGGGTCGTCATGGCCGGTATCGCACCAACGTTTGGGACTACGCCGGCATCAATACTATGCGCGCCGGTCGGATGGACGACCTGGCCATGCATCCGACGGTAAAGCCAACAGCCTTGGTCGCCGATGCGATTTTGGACTGCTCGACCCGCCGCGGGATCGTGCTCGACTGCTTTGGCGGCAGCGGAACGACCCTGCTAGCAGCGGAGAAGACCGGCAGACGAGCTTACCTGATGGAACTCGATCCGGCCTATGTCGATGTGACTATCCAGCGTTACCAGAAGCTTACGGGAAAAGTCGCAAATCACGCTGCGACCGGTGCGACCTTCGCGGATACACGGGCCGAGCGCGCCGAGAAAAGTCTCTAAGATTCACGAAACTCAACAGAAGGAAGGGGCGGGAAGATGGGATTAGCAGATCAAGTGGGTTTTGGCAGGCCGCCGGTGCATAGCCGGTTCAGAACAGGTTGCTCGGGAAACTCCAAGGGTCGTCCGAAGGGACGAAAAAACCTGCGTACCGAACTGACCGAGGTCCTGCAGGAAAGGATCACCGTCACCGAGGGCGATCGCAAGGTCACGATGTCCAAGCAGTGCGCGTTATTTAAGACTCTGGTAGCGAGAGCAATCAAGGGCGATGCCCGCTCTAACACGACCCTGTTAAACATTCTGTTTCGAGCCTATGGTTTTGAAGAGACGGCAATCGAGGTTGAGCCGCCGCTCGACGCCGCCGAGCAAGAACTGATTGCCGGCATTGAAGCTCGTCTTCTGGAAAAAGCTCAACCATCGCCGCAACCGAAAGCACGTGCAGCTGAAGTCCCTACGCCGGTTGAACCTTCGCCCGTAGTGCCGACTCCAGTAGCGCCTCCTGAAGAGTCGTACCGGTCGTGAGTGCGGAAGAGCGCCTGCTGATTAAATATAGGCTCCGCAATGATCTGTCGACGTTCATTCATCGGACATTTCTGACGGTAGCGCCTGCGCAACCCTATTTACGTAACTGGCACATCGACGCGATGGCGTATCACTTGGAGCAGTGCGCATCCGGCGCCATCAAGCGGCTGATAATTACGCTTCCGCCGCGCTATGGAAAATCGATCTGTGCTTCGGTGGCGTTTCCAGCCTTTGTTCTGGGCAGAGATCCGTCAAAGCGAATAATTTGCGCGAGCTACTCCGAGAATCTGGCCGGCAAGCATGCGGGAGATTGCAGGGCTGTCATGGAGTCTGATTGGTATCGGGGCGTTTTTCCTGGTACTAGGATCAGTCGCGACAAGAATACCGAACTCAACTACGTGACTACTCGCCATGGTTTCCGCTTTTCGACTTCCGTCGGTGGCACGCTGACCGGGCGGGGCGGAAACCTCATCATCATCGACGATCCGATCAATCCCGAAGGTGCGATGTCGGAAACCAAACGCGCGAGCGTCAACAATTGTTTCGACAGCACCCTCTACTCGCGCCTGGACAGCAAGCGTGACGACGTCATCATCTTGATCATGCAGCGCCTGCACCTCGACGATTTGGCCGGCTATGTGATGGCGCGGGAGCCCTGGGTG
>NZ_JAUSKL010000044.1 GCF_030646925.1 Candidatus Binatus sp.
GGATGATCCTTGGGTACTCGCCGCTCCGCCGATATGTAGCTGAACATTCCGCTCTGCTGATGGTCCACCCCACGCATCTCCGCCACCTCCTCCTACAACCACTTCCTACTCCACTATACACTGCCAAGCGGAAAACCCGTCGTTTTTCCGCAGCCTGCTAGACGATATTTTCCTGAAAAATGCGTTTCAAACTCTCAGAATAGGGACGCTTTTCTCTTCACGCGGAATCATTTTAAGGGGAACTCGACGTGGAAATGACATTTGGGAGACCCGACGAACAACGGAGTTTCGTGGAGTCACACAAGCTTTTTTTCGAGCGTTTTCCGAATCTCGCAGCCACGATGAACTTAGCCTTCGTTCGCACGATGACGAACAGCGGCCTGGCGGATGCAGTCGTATTCTATCTGGGGAGGCTTTGCACCGACGATTTCAATGAAATCCTGCTCCTCTGCGGCAATGGCTACGGATCGGGCGCGATGAAACTGCTCCGCGGGCTATACGAACGGGTCGTTACTGGACGTCATCTTCATACACATCCCGATGAGTGCCGCGATTTCTTGGACTTCTATTGGATAAATGCCCATCGAGTGGCGCGAGCTATCGAAGACGTTTTTGGGAAGGGCCAAATATCTGCGGCGAAGGTCGCAGAACTCGAAGCGAAGCGAGCAGAGGTCAAGTCCCGATACATGGTCACGTCTTGCAAGAAATGCGGTACAAAGCGTCTCAATTATACATGGAGCAAGCTGGACTTCGTTTCGATGGCGCGCGCCACCGGTTCGACTGGGAAGCGACTCGTGGACGCCTACTTCCTGCCGATGGAGCAAGCCCATAGCACAGCCGGTGCGATTGGGTCCCGCCTTAAAGAGAAGCCGGACGGTACAATAACCTTCGACAACGAATCACAGAGGGGCCTCGCCGATCGCGCCTTGATTACGGGCCACAACCTGATGCTCGACATGCTTTGCCTTCAGAGGGAGCATTTCGGGCTCGTTGCGCTCGACGATCCTGTGGCAAAGTGTCTGAAGGACTTTGCGGAAATCTGGAAACGAACAGAGGATCAAGCGCAATAGATTCTCAGCCGAGCCGACGACGATGAGATCGCACCGATCATTGAAGGCAAACATCGCAAAGGCCTTGCATTCGTTGCGTTGGCCGACCCTTAAGCTTTGTAGTCGGCCTTCAGCTCTATAGGGGAGGGCGTCGAACGAGGGTTTGGTATGCCGTCGCCGCGCGGCGCGCAAAACCAGGAGGCAAGACAATCCAACTGATGTGAGTAAGCGGAACAATTTTGTGATGTTCCCGGTCGAACACCTGACCAAATTGCAATGGCTGCCAAACGCCTCGGTAGGATTTCGTCAGTGTCACCTCATAGGCCATTGAATTATAGAGACTCACCCAGACCGTTGGTGTCTCGAAATTGCGCCATCCAAGAATAAGGATGTGACCACGTGTCACTTGCAGGTCTTCGGTCTCTTCGGCGAGCAATAAGCGTCGGCATGGCAGTACGCACAACCTCGCGCCGGCGACGGTCGCCAGGCCGCCCATGCTCCGGCCCTGCGCGCGACGCGTAATCGGCAGCGTTTCGGCGATCATCACGATCAAGGATGCGGCCGAAATGACGATCGAAACCTTGGCCCGGTGAATGTGCGGATTTTCGGTGGTGACCGGATACCTCAGCCTGGTTGGGACTCCGAGCCGCTATCTTGTTTGGGCTGGTGATTGACGAGACGAGCGGTCTCTCGCTCGATGAGCCGCCGGCAAATCCGGCAGGAGATCCCTGGCGCCGCTTCGGCGGTCGCCCGCCGAGCGACTCTGGGCATACTTCTCGGGAGGCGTCTTGAATTACTGGCTACCGAGGATCGGCTCGCGTCCAGGGCTAGCCGTCGTCGGCTGTCGGGTAGACCTGTATAGCGCGGATCCGATCCTGCTGGCGCGGAACTTCTTTCGGCAAGACGTCTCGTCGGCGCTGAGAGAGCCGCGCGCGCATTCCACATCCTCGGCAAGGGACTCCAAACTACGTTCTATTATTAGAACTTTTGTCAACCACCAAGCTGTCAACCACCGCGTTGTCAACCGCCGTTCAAGTGTCAACCGGTTGACAAGGTTGACAGAGAGCAGTTCGCAGCAGACTGCGTCATCCGCCAAGCAGTCCGCGATTTCTGAGTTCTCTGCAGAAAAATAGAAAATAGTGCGCAGGTTTGGGCATTTTCTTCTACTCAAGGGGCCGGAGAAGCTCAGATTCTGCCGTGCGCGGCTGACACTTGCTCGATTTTCTCTGTTGAGCATCAGGCCGGTGCCCTTCGGGCGCCTCGTTTGTGAAGGAGCGTTCGCCAAAACGCGCGGTGAACTGTTCGCTCCGTCGGTTTTCGGTAGCTGGTTCTCAAGAAGCTGGTAGAGAATCAAAAAACCCAGAGATGCGGACCTTGTCCCACTCCGCCGCCCGCGCCGCCGGGAGTTTCGATTAACGAGAATTTGAAAATAGCCGAACGCCCGCAGGCGAATGTCCCCACCCAGCTCCTCTGAATAGGACTTGTGATGGCAACCCTAGCCTTCTACCAGTAGCTCCGCAGTTGAAGTTCCCGAAGTCCAGCGGGTCATAAAAAACTCGAGTACGCAATCATGAAGGGTGCTAAATTCGCTGACCTAAGACTGACCTGGAAGGATCCTCGAATTCTTGAAATCGAGTTCAGCATGGCGTGCAGTTGGACTTTATCCGCCCGGGCAGACCGGTTGAGAACAGTTGCTTTTGACTATCCGGTCTGGCCCACTTCGATGCTTTCATTTGGCCCACCCTCCAGGGCTTCATCGTCTTTTTCTCTGAGAGATTGTAATCGTCCGATCCTTTCGCCCCGTGGATTCCCTTGACGGCCGCTGCCAAACTTCTATCGACCCACCTCACCAGCGCGGCATGACATGCCGGGCGAAGCGCTCAAGGCCCGCCGACGGCAAGACCTTGATCGCGCAGCCGGTGCTGAAGCCCAAGCGGATGTGGACGATCGATGACATCCGCCGCTGCAAGTATGAGGTCGTATCGCCGCTAAGGGCTTACAAGGAAAAACTGCGAGCCGGAGGCGCTTCCAATGGCGAACTCAAACACTAAGATTGCAATCGTCACTGGCGCCGGACAGGGCATCGGGCGCGCGATCGCCCGCGTGCTCGCCGAGCGCGGCGCCGGCCGCAGGGATGGAACGATGAATTTCGGCGACATCATTTATACGAAGGAAGACGGCATCGCGACCATCACGATCAACCGGCCGAAAGTATTGAACGCGTTTCGCGGCGAGACGGTAGACGAGATGATCGCGGCGTTCAAGGATTCGCACGACGCTTGAGGCTCGCGCGCGCCTTGCCTGACCATACGTTTGAAGCGCGCCCGCAGCCGAGAGTTCGCGCAGTCGCGGAGTTTCCGCGCGGCTACTTCGAGCGTACAATTTCGCACAGAGGTACACGAAATGACGATGCCCAAGTTCTCTAGCAGGATGTTGATTAAAGGGTGAATTTGGAAGATTCGCCTCCAATCGCGAAGCGTACAAGCCTCTTGAGATCATTCGAGATCAGTAAGTGTGTAGCTAAATCCAACAATTTGTATTTTTCAACAGCCTGCTAGAGAAGAGGCCTTCTTGCTCTGCGAAGTCCGCGCAGGCCATTACTTCCAACCGCACGAGGGACTGCTCTGGTCAGACGTGGCTAGTGCTATTGATTTATATCAAGCAGCAGACAAGCGGGGCGTTGATGGCAACGTACTTATCGAAAAGCTACGAGGACTCGACCAGCAGAGCAGTCGTCGCATTTGTGACTGCATCGCACTGGCATGGAATGAGAAGAGTGTTGAATTGACTGAGGCACTGCGGAGCCACGGTCTTAACATCACCCCATAGCGCAGCAATGGCGTTGAGAGACCTCATAAACCGACTAGCTCTTTACGTCGGGCGAAAGAACACCACGACTGCGAGCGACGCGGTGCCTTTTAATGCGGACACTTGGAGTCGTTACAAACGAATCGCTCAGAATCTCGACGAGATGGGCAGCGAGAACCTGCTTTCCCCTGAGGCGTTGCACGCCGCATTCAGATACGCTCTCAGAACCAGCGCTGACGCAGGCGGGCGATTCGTCGAATCTCTACAAATAGTGGAACAAGCAGCCGCGCGAGAGAAAGCAGGCGAACCAGAGCCTATTGACCCGACATCGAAGTCGCGTGAGGATGACGCTTTTCAGTTCCTCGCACAGATGGTGGTTCGGGCTCGCGCGGAACAATGAAATTGATTTGAAGCCCCTCGACAAACGGTCCTACAGCCAAGGCTCCCTAAAAACCGCCTTCCAATCGTACTGCCAAGTCGGAAGCAGTTCTGAAGGGGCCGACGCTCGAAACAACATCGTGTATCGCAAAACGACCACCTCGAATGCTCGGACGCAAGAGTCAAGTTCTGGCATCGTCGGGGGTTGAGTTGGTTCGCCAACGAGATGGGCTATCATCGTGCTCGCGAATCTTTGAAGATTTGCGGCCTTTGACCGAAGCTCGTTCAACTCGACTTGAATTCGAGCGGGGTCGATGCATGACGCGCCTAAGCCGACGAGATTGCTGAACGTCTCGTTCGCCCAGCCTTCCACCTGAGCCCTCGATGGCGCGTATGCTCCACCACTGTTGGGTTCGTGACGCATATCTTGAGTGTGACCCGCAAACCCCGCCATCATCTTGGCCGCAAACGTAGAAACGAACCGCTCTCGCGAAATTATCTCAGGTCGTCGTTGAATCGCACTGAGCAATTTCGTGACCGAGATGCTCTTGGAATCTTGCTGCCGCCTCACAGCCATCGCAGCCCAAGCGGCAAACGTCATCGTCGATAGGTCGTAGAAGGAACTGGGCTTCTGCAATCGCGGATTATCCTGCACGATTTTGCGAACTTCCTCGAAGACGTGGTGACCGATGACGAGATTCTGAACATCGGCGTAGATGGCATCGAGCCATTTTTCCCATCGTCGAAATTGCTGTTCTTCTGTCATTGCATCCAGTTAGCGAACCGCCGAGGTACTACCATCTCCTTCATTGCCACCTTTTCCCAATCGGTTCGCTGAAAGAACGTGATGACCGCGATGGGCATTTTGGCCGATTTTGCGCCCGTGGCAAATTCCGCGTCGTATGTTCCGAACCGCGCAACATATCCGAGACCCTCGATGATGCGCACTTCTTCCAGCAGCGAGCGCTGAGCGTTCAGCTTGCCGGTTTCATCGATTTCCCCAAATATGTCTTTCCAATCGCTCAAGTTCTGCTTGAAGCTCGCTGCCGCATCTAAGGCGTCAGTTTTGAGTTGGCTCTCATCGAAGAGCAGCGCTCCCCAACATTCCAGCACCCGCCGCATATCGCGCTCATCAGAGAACGAACACGCTTCGATTTTCACATGCTTGTCGTTCCAGGCTTCGAGTGTGTCGCCAACGGCTAAAGCGGCTTCCTCCGTGGTGCGAATATGTCGCGCGCCAATGAAGGCGTCTTCGCCCTGGTCGAGAGCGACCGCAACTTTCTGGTAAACTTCCTTGCTGACGCGCACGCCGCTCTCCAGACGTTCCAGAGACTTCTCGCTGATACCAGCCTTCTGAGCCAAACTCAGTCTCTTGACCCCGCGGAGTCCTCGGCACAGGCGGACAAAGTCACCAATCTCCTTCGGGGTTAGCTCTCGATACTCGCCCTTGATTCCTTCGACTTTCTGATTCATCTCGACCTCCTTGCGATACTCACGCTACGACCGGTTCCTTTCACGCGCAATTAAATCAGGCAGGATTTGACCCGACAGTGAACCGACAGTGAAAAGAACGTGCCGCGTAGTCAGCGCCTTTTTTCAGGGTCGCGAATGCGCGGTGCGCGATTCAAAATGAAAACCTTGAGCGAAAGCGACTGAGCGCAATCGAGCGCATACGCCGATTAGAATCCGAAGTCTGATGCTCTATCCAGTTGAGCTACGGGCGCGCGCTGCGACGGTGTCGAAAGTCTAAATGCTCAAAACGCCTCGGCGCAAGCCGTGCACGCCTCCGCGCAACCGGTGCGCATCCCATCCCCGCAAACGCCCGCACTGCCCGACATATTCGGCATCATCGGCAGTCGGCTTTGTGGCCTACCACGGAGCCAAGGGGGCGGTCCGGCTGATGACTAAAGCGGCGGCCTTGGAATATGCCAAGCAGGGCATCCGGGTGAATTCGATTCATCCCGGAATCATCGACACGCCGATCATCGGGAGTTCAAATATCTCGCGCGAGGCGATCGAGCAATTCCAGGCGATGACACCGCTCGGCCGAATCGGACGGCCAGAAGAGATCGCGCACGGGTCGCTATTTCTGTGCTCCGATGAAGCTTCGTTTGTGACTGGCGCCGAACTGGTGATAGATGGCGGATGGACCGCGCAGTAACCGATGCGGGGCCGACCAGGATCCAAATTGTTAAGACGGCTACCCTAAGCGGCCGTAAATGACACCGAGAGGAGGTGGGCCATTGGCGAAAATCAATACCGTTCTCGGAATAGCCGAACCCAAAGATCTGGGATTCACTCTTATCCACGAGCATCTGTCAGCAGGAATGCCCGGCTGGGAATTCGACAACTGGCGCTTCGATCGCAAGCGCCAGATGGCCGCGTTGGTCGAGAAGCTCAAGGAGATCAAAGCGCTTGGCGTGTCGAGTATGGTGGATCCGTGCCCAATGGAGCTCGGACGTATACCGGATTTCGCCGCCGAAGCCGCCGACAAATCGGGGATCAGGATTATCATCGCTACCGGTGTATATAACGAGGCGCTGGGCTTTCCGGCGCACTTCCGCATGATGTCAGCGGACGATATCGCCGAGGTCTACGTCCGCGAACTGAGCGAAGGAATCGACGGCAGCGGAATCAAAGCCGGCATCATCAAGACCGCGACCGGCGGCGTGCCCGGATGGACGCCCAAGGACGAAGGCGTGACCGCCAACGAACAGAAGGCGCTGCGCGCCGCCGCGCGCGCGCACAAGGCCACCGGCGCGCCGATTCTCTGTCACAATAGCGAGCTTTCCCCGTTCGGCCGCGAGACGCTGGACATCTTCGGTGAAGAAGGGGTCGATTTCAAACGCGTGCTGATTGGGCACGCCTGTGGCGTCGGCGATATGCGCTATTACTTCGAAATTCTCGAACGCGGCGCCTGGCTCGGGTTCGACCGGTTCGGGATCGAAGCGATCGCGCCCGACAAGATGCGGCTGGCGTCATTGTTTGGGCTGCTGGCGGTCGGTTACGACCGTATAATGCTGTCGCACGACGCGGTTTACTGCTGGCTGGGGCGGATGACCAAGGACGTCGAGCACCTGATGAAGGCGTCGCCGAACTGGAACTACGCGCACATCTGCAAGAATATCATCCCCGCGTTGCGCGAGGGCGGCGTGAGCGAGGAGAAGATTCGCACCATGACAGTGAGTAATCCGCGCGCCTATTTCGGCGGCTGAGGCCGCGCGGTCCGGTTTGTGACGCTGGAGATTTCACCAGTCCCCGGAGCACGCAACTGGCAGAGCTAGAACGCGCGCGCGTGCTGGAGCCTGGCTTTCTGGCATCGGCGGCTTATGCGTGCAAGCTGCTCACCGATCTTGGCGCCGAATCAAGGCCGAAGAACCCGCGGGCGACGCTGCAAGACTGCGTGGGCCGTTTCCCAACGGCGTTCCCGATCCCGAAAAGAGCGGCCTGTTCCTTTACTTAAACACCAACAAGCGCAGCATCCACGCTCGAGACGATCGCAAAGGACTACGTGCGCGAGCGCCGCCAGCGGCAGCGCGAGACGTTCGTCCCGTTGCGACGCGATCCCGGGCGCGCGCAAGTCGACTTCGGCGAAGCGTTGGCGGTGATCGGCGGAGTGGAGCGGAAGATCCACTTCTTTGCGATGGACTATCAGGTCTGGCGGCGGCGGGCGGCTGATCGTCTACACCTGTCGTCGATCCCCGACTCCGGAGTGGCGAGGAATGGAGTTCCGCACCACACGCCGATCGCACCCAGCGCGAGCGCCGCGACAATGCCGCGCCCGTCCGCGATTCCACCCGCAGCGACGACCGGTTTGGGACTGACCGCATCGACTACTTGCGGAATCAGCGCCATAGTCCCGATGCGGCTGTTGTGGCCGCCGCCGTCGGTGCCCTGCGCGACGATTACGTCGAGCCCGGAATCGACAAAACGGAGCGCATGCTTTACCGCACCCGCGACCGCCATAACTTTCATCCCGCGGGCGTGCGCTTCCTTGACCATGAAGCCGGGATCGCCGAGGCCCGAAACATATACCGGCACTTTCTCGTCCAGCACGACTTCGATCTGCTTTTTGAAAAAGTCGCGCGAGAACGCCATTCCGCCGCGCGCCGCGCTGCGGTCCGGATCGGGAAGCTGATAACGCTGCTTGAAGTTCCGGGCGAAATCGACGTGGCCCTGCGGCAACTCGGCGCGGAATTGCGAGCTGGTGCCCAACGCCGGCACGGTCGAGGGCAGCAGCGTATCGACGCCGAAGGGCTTGTCGGTCAGCTTGCGGGTGCGCTTGATCCATTCCGACAGCTCGTCGGCGCCGCAGGCCGCGGCGCCTAGAATTCCGAGTCCGCCTGCGTTGGAAACGGCGGCTGCGAGTTCCGGCGTCGAAGCGCCGCCCATCCCGGCCAGCAGGATCGGTTACTTGATGCCGAAGATGTCGCAAAGAGGTGTGTGCAATACTTTTGAACTCATAATGCCAGCTCTCTTTCGATCGGTATTTTCCCGCTGCGCTGGGTCATGCAGCGCCGTGGGCGTCTATTAGTTTTGGTCGTAGCCGACTTTCGCCGTTTTGAGCCGCCTCGCGTGCTACTTCTGATGCTTGCGAAAGTCGGGTTTCCGGCGTTCTAGAAACGCATTGCGTCCTTCCATCGCTTCGTCGGTGCCGTAGTAGAGCATGAGCGCCGACATCCCAAGCGCGCCGATCCCCTTGATGTGGTCGGTCTCCGCTTCGAATGACGCCTTCGCAATTTTGATCGCGGTGGGGCTCATCGCCAGGATCTCGCGCGCCCAGCTCCGCGCCTCATCCATCAACTGCGCGGCGGGCACGACCTTGTTGACCAGGCCCATCTCGAGTGATTCCTGCGCCGAATACTGCCGGCACAGGTACCAGATCTCCCGCGCCTTTTTTTCTCCGACCACGCGGGTCAGGTAGGCCGTGCCGAAGCCGGGATCGACGCTGCCGACCCGGGGCCCGGCCTGGCCGAATTTCGCGGTATCGGCCGCGATCGTCAGATCGCAGATCACGTGGAAAACGTGGCCGCCGCCGATTGCGTAGCCGTTGACCGCCGCGATGACGGGTTTGGGAATGTCGCGAATCAGCGCATGCAACTCATCGACGTGCATCCCGCCCTGGTAGCCGCTTTTGCCGCGCGACGACTGGTCGCCGCCGGAGCAGAAGGCGCGGTCGCCCGCGCCGGTCAGGATCACGACGCCGATCGAGCCGTCGTCGCGCGCATCCTTGAACGCCGCGATCATCTCGTCCACCGTCTCGCCGCGAAACGCATTCAATACTTGCGGCCGGTTGATCGTGATGGTCGCGATGCCGTCTTCCTTTGTATAAATGATGTCGCCAAAATTCATCGTTCCATCCCTGCGGCCGTCGCCGCGCATTGCTCAGCGATACGCCGCGAATTCACGCCCAAACGTTTCCCTTGCGATGATCGCCTTCATAATCTCGGGAGTGCCGTCGCCGATCTCAAGCCCGATCACGTCGCGCAGGCGTTGCTCGAAAGGGAGTTCCTGGCTGTACCCGATCCAGCCGTGCAGCACGATGCATGCGTGGATGGCCTCGGCGGCCGCCTTCGGCCCGAGCCACTTCGCCATCGCGGCTTCTTTCGTGTGCGGCTCGCCGCGGTCGCGCAGCGCCAGACACTGGTATGCGAGCAGCCGGGCCGCAGAAATCATCGTCAGGTGCTCGGCGATCTGGAACGCGACGCCTTCATGCTTGGCGATCGGGCGGCCGAAGGTGTGGCGCTGCTTGGCATACTCGATCGTCTCGTCGAGAGATTGCTGGGCGACGCCGACGCAGGCCAGCGCGATGATCGCGCGGTTGTAATCGAACGCGCCCATCGCCTGATAGAAACCGCCCGACTCGCCGCCGATCAGATGGTCAGCGGGAACCCGGACGCCGTCGAACACGAGCGAGCCGCGCTGAGTCAGCCGTTCCCCGGCGCTGCGATAGACCTGGCGCGACACGCCGGGCAGATCGAGCGGCACCATCAACGCGCCGATCCCACGCGCGCCCGCGCCGCCGGTCCGCGCGAACACCACGCAGGCGTCGGCCATGCCGGCGAAAGTGATCGAGGCCTTCTCGCCGCGCACGACGTAACTGTCGCCATCGCGTTCCGCGCTGGTGGTAATCGCGGCCGCGTCGGAGCCCGCGTTGGGTTCGGTGAGTCCGAAGGCAACTACTTTATCCCCGCTGGCGATGGCGGGGAGCCACGCGCGCTTGACGGATTCGCTGGCGTGGCCGGCCAGGATGTCCGCGATGATCATGCCAATCTGCAGAAAGAGCGAAGTGTTGTAATCGCCGCGGGACAGCTCTTCAGACGCGATCCCCGCCATCACATAGGATGACTCAGTGCCGCCGTAGGCCTCCGGCACGCGCAGGCCGGCGATTCCGAGATCGGCCAGTTCGCGGATACGTTCGCGGGGAAACGGCTCGCCGCGATCCCATTTCGCGTAGTCGGGCGCCAGGCGCTCGCGCGCGAAGCGGCGTACGTTCTCGGCGAAGAGCCGCTCCTGTTCTGTAAAGCCGAAATCCATGCCGGATAATCTCCGCCCCCGCGCCGCTCAACGTCCGCTAAAAGAGGGTGTGCGCTTTTCGAGGAAGGCGCGCATGCCTTCGCGCCGGTCCTCGGTTCCAAATAAGAAAGCCAGCGCCTGGCGCTCGCTTTCGATACCGCTCTTGAGACTGCTCTCCTGCGCCCCGTGCACCAGCATCTTCGCGCTGCGAATCGCCAGCGGCGGCAATTGGGCGAGTCGCCGGGCCCATTCGAGCGAAGTCTCGAAGGCCCGCCCCGGCTCGACGACCTCGTTGATCAAGCCGTAACGCAGGGCCGCATCGCTATCCAGCGGATCGCCGAAATAGATCATCCGCTTGGCGATCGCGGGCGGGAGCATACGGCCAAGCCGCTGCGTACCGCCCGCGCCGGGGAGCACTCCAATTTTGATTTCCGGCACGCCCAATGAGGCGTCACGCGCCATGATCCGCAGATCGCAGGCCAGCGCCAGTTCGCATCCACCGCCGAAGGCAATGCCGTCGATGGCCGCAATCGTGGGGAACGGCAGATCCTCGATCGCGTTGTACGCGGTCTGGATTCGTTCGATGAACTTAAGGAATTCGTCCGGGCGTCCGATCTCGACCAGCTTCGATATGTCGGCGCCGGCGGAGAAGGCGCGGCCGTTGCCGGTGAAGATCAGCGCGCGCAGATCGGCGCTCGCGAGCGAGTCCGCGAGCCCACGCAATTCGGCCACCATCTGCGGATTGATCGCGTTGAGCTTATCCGGGCGGTTGAGCCGCACCACTCCGATTCCGTCCTCGATCGCGCAGTTGATGGTTTCGTACATGCCGCCCGCCGGACCTAGATCATCGTCAGCCCGCCGCTGACCGAGAGCGTCTGGCCGGTAATGAAGCCCGCGTCGTCGGAAGCGAGGAACGCGACCGCGGATGCGATCTCGTCGGGTTCCGCGAGCCTTCGAAACGGCACCGCGCGCACCAGCGATTCCATCAGTTTCGAGTTCTGCATCGCCTGCTTGAGCAGCGGTGTGCCGGTCGGTCCCGGACAGACCACGTTAACGTTGATGTGGTGGCGCGCCATCTCGCGGGCGAGGGTCTTCGAGAATCCGATCAAGCCGCTCTTGGCGCCTGAATAGACCGCCTCGCCGGTAGACCCCACACGTCCCGCGTCGGAGGCGATGCTCACGATGCGGCCCTTGCCGCGCGCGATCATCCCCTCGAGCACCGCCCGGATGCATATGATTGGCCCTTTGAGATTGATCGCGATGACCTTGTCCCAGGTCTCTTCGCGGCTCTCGATGAACGGTTCAATTTTGTCCCAGCCCGCGTTGTTGACCAGCACGTCGATCGGGCCGAGGCGCTTCTCGCATTCGGCAACGGCGGCGCGCACAGCAGCGGAATTGGTGACATCGACGGCGATTGCGATAGCGGCGGCGCCGATCGCATCGGCGGTCTGGCGCGCATTGTCTTCGATGATGTCGGCGACGGCGACCTTGGCGCCCTCGGCTGCGAGCCGCTTCGCGATGGCCTCACCGATACCCCGGCCTGCGCCGGTAACGAACGCCACTTTCCCTTCAAGTCCCCGCATTGGCTGGCCTCCTTGTCGGCCGGTGGACGTCAGGCGGCGACGCGATGCGCAGTAAATCGCACCGGCAAATGCTTGATGCCGGCGATCAGGTTCGAGCGCAGTCGCTCCATCGAGCCGGTGGCTTCCATATCGGGCAGGCGCCGCAGCAGTTCATCGATCATGACCCGC
>NZ_JAUSKL010000045.1 GCF_030646925.1 Candidatus Binatus sp.
ACGTTCGCCTACGATGGTGACGGTCGCCGGAGCAGTCTGAAGACCACCGGCGTCGCTGCCAATGCCGTGCAAACATTCTATGCCTACGACAATGACTCTCGCCCGTGTGCATTGTACTACGGCTCCGGCTCAGGGCTGAGCAATGGAACTTGCTCGGGGATCCTCCGCAAGGAGTCAGGTGAATGAAGCTCAAAGGCGTGCTCGATTTCTCGCTTGGCAATTTCCTATGCCTGCGCGGCTAACTTGTCTCGAGGTCGGGCAAATCTCGCGAGTCAGATAATTGGTCGCCTTCACGAATGATTTTCAAGATAAGGAGAAAGTCTTCGACGCTTCGCGCTTGGCCCAGAAACGAAACCTGGGAAAGCATCTTCAATTCTTCGCCAGAGATTGAATGACGACGATGCAATCGATGGTCGGCGAGAAATCGCTCGTACGTCCAGGACTCTCCCGACCCCGCCCGCGCATTCTCCGCAGAAGTGCGCGAAATTCGCGCGTGTGCGTGGGTTCACGGCAATCAAAGGGAACCGGGGAATCACTGATTGCCGGTACCGTAGCGGATTTCGGCGCGTTTCTCTCCGCCCGTCGTTCACCCGGTGCGCTTTGGCTCGTCAGCGCAGCCGGAAGGACCCGCGCGATGCGGCCGCGCGTTCAATGGGGTGAAGCCGCGAAGAATCGACCATCGCCTTCAGTGCGGCGTTGGCGGGAGCCTTGCCTATACCAATCCTCCTCGCGGACTTAATAGTTCCATGAATACGTACTTACCGCCGAATCGATGATTTGGGCGTCGCGCAATCGCTCGGCTCGCTGGCGTACCGTATTTGACATATGGATCGGGACAGTTCGAAGCCGCTGGAGCCCAGGTTGAATCATTCAACTGCGATCGCGTGCTTCATTCAGATGGTGCGCGACGCATTCAGCCAGTCTTTGGGACGGACGGCATTTGTGAGCGGCGCACTCGACGTGGCGGGGTCGGTATTCGCGTTCGCGGTGTTCACGGCGGTCGCGATCGCGCTGTGGGTTATATAGGGCGAGCATAAACGCCGATGCTACCAGAGTTCTGGACTTACCAATCGAATGCCGGCGCTGCCTCCGAATGGAACGCTGCGGCCTTGGCCTATTCCGCCTCCCATCGTACCGTCGAACTGAACACTGTCGTTTAGGATGTAGCGGTAGCCAAACTGGACACCGATCGCGTCTTCATCTGAGTAGGGATCACCCCGAAAAATCTCCACAATTCCATTCAGCGCCCCGAGCAAACGGACCTGGGTCCCCACCCCCCAGAATAACTGCGTAAGCCTGCTTGAATCCTCCTTCGGACTGACGACGCCGAGATTTACATGGATGAGAACGCGGTCGTCGCCGAGAAAAGACTCCCTGACCGCGAGGTAAGCAAACGGATCCCAATCCCTTGACTGAAAGCCTCCGGTACCGACCGGTGGAACAACTCCCGCCGCCACCGCTACGCCTGGCCATCGATTCACATCTGCTTGCCGGAGTAGATACTTCGCCTGCACTATCGGCCCCGCTGCTGCAGCCCGCGATCGGCGCTTATAGTTCACTCCGTACGGGCCACCAAATGTGAGCTCCAGCGGCTCTAAAGGTCCGAACGCGATCAACGACCAGTGTTGAACCGAATCACTGTCGCCCTCCAGCCAGGTCTCGAGTTGCGCCCGTCGCGCGCCCACGACCCGCGCGTCGTCGGTCACGAATGGCCTGATTGCGAGCGCACTGGAAGGAGTGAACGCGACCGAAAGCCAGAGAGCATGGACCAGCACCCAGCGCATCGTTCTCAATTCGGGCAGACCCGGAACGCACGAGCAAAGCATGTTTGAGAGACTGCCCACACGCGAGGTCCGACCGCAATCAGTTCGGCGAGCTTCTATCGCTTTCGAGCCGTGGGTGTATAAGTGTGGCTTACGATGCTCGCGATCAGCGATCACTCTGGCGATCACTCTGAAAATGCAGTTTTGGCGGCGCTGGCCGTTAAATTATCCGCACAAATGAAAGGTTATTCGGTTCAGAGTGATCATTTTCGGCGCGATCACTCTGCGCCGCCCATCACTCAGCGTGTCGGAGACGAAGTCGAGCGACCAGCGTTGGTTGATCGCGTGCGGCACGAGCATTGGGGTTCGGGTTCCCATCGCACGTTTGCGCACGGAGACAAGGTCGCGCTGGTCGGTGCGGCCATGACCAATGCCACCAGGCCGGTGGGGGTCCAAGTCAGGTAGAGCCGAGCGACGCGGCCCCCCCGTATCAGACATGCCTGCCGTATGAGGACATGTCCGTTTATCTCGGCTCCACCGCACCCATCAGGCAGCAGCAGCTTTGTCGTGCATTCGCCAGGACTCCGTGCCAGCCGGCAATTGAAAGAGCTTGGCTGCGTTCTCACGCATGATTGCTTGCCGTTGATGCTCCTGGAGATGGGCAGTGTGTTCTGCCAGCAATTGCTGCGAACGAGGCCAGGTCGAATCCGTATGCGGAAAATCACTCGCCCACAGGAGTTGCGTGTATGGCATCAGATGCAAGGAGTTGAAGGCAGTCAGGTCGTCCTGGAACGTCATCCAGACGTTACTCTTGATGTATTCACTCGGCAGCTTGGACAGGCCGTTGATTACCCCACCCTCGACATTGAACTTGGCCGCGTGGTCCATGCGATACATGTAGTGAGGCATCCAGCCCGCATCGCCTTCAGCGCACACCAGTTTCAATTTCGGATGGCGCTCGAAGACGCCGCCCAACACCATGAGACCAACGACATCTTGCACCGCGCGAATGATGCCGAGGAAATTGTTCATCTCGTGCCCACGATGCGGCATGTTGAGACTGCCGTCGCGCGACGTCAAAATGTGAAAGCAAATTGGCAGTCCTAGATCGGTAGCACACTCCCACAAGGCGTCATAATCGGGATGGTCGTAGTCCTCGTGAATCGGGCGGCCTGGCATCATCATGCCTACCATCCCCATCTCTTTGGCGCGCCGGAAATCTTCGATCGCGCTATCCACACTTAAGACCGCGGTCTGCGCCAATCCGAAAATACGATCCGGCGCCTCATTACACATCGCCTGCAGCCAACGATTGTATGCTTTCATGCAGGCGTCCTTGTACTCGGCATCGCGATGCATACAGAGGCCCATCCCGACTGAGGCGTAGATGATCTCGGCGGCAATCCCATCCTGGTCCATGTAGGGCAGCCGCGCCCGACCACCGTAAGCGGCCTCGCGGACATCCGAAAACTTGAGTCTCTTGGCTCGGGCGTTTCGTTCCTTGATGCTAAAGCCGGCGCCGTCGATAAAGCCGAGCGCGACGGGCCGCTTCATCCCTGGCACGACAAACGCCTCAGTTCCGTCAGGTTGCTCGACGACACGCGGTGCGTTGTCGCGATACTTCGGGTCGATATAGTCCACATAACAATTGGGTGGTTCACACACATGGCCGTCTGCTGAAATTATGCCCCGAGGAATCATGTTAAGGTCTCCTTTCCGTGTTTATGCGCGGTTCCTTCTCAAGCCAGATCCAGGCCCTTCATCCCTTCTTTGCGCCACTTCCGAATCAGGTTGAAGTACTCGTTCGGGCCGCCGCCATATTGCTCGCCGGCAAAACCCGCGTTGGCTTCCGGGTTGCCCTCGTTGTTGTAGTAACCGGGAGTGCAATCATTCAGGAACCGCGCATGAAACACCGCCTTGCGCCTGATCGTCGCGACCCATTCGGCTTCGGCGTCGGCGCTGGGTTCGATCGAACGCGCCTCGTGCTGTTTGGCGTGCTGGACGAGATCGGTGATGTGATGGGCCTGCTCGTCAAGCATGTGCGGGAAGTTCGCGGTGATCGCGTTTTGCAGCACGCCCATGTGAAAACAGTTGGGGAAGCCGTGGCTGAAAAAGCCATGCAGCGTTTTCATACCGCCCGCCCAGTAGTCGGTCAGTGAATTGCCGCCTCGCCCGTAAACCTCGAATCCGGCGCGACGCGTGTAGGCCGTGCCGACCTCGAACCCGGTCGCGAAGATGATGCAATCGACTTCGTACTCGACGCCGTCGAACACGACTCCCTTCTCCGTGAGCCGCTCGACGCCGCGGCCCTGAGTATCCACCAGGGTCACGTTGGGGCGGTTGAAGGTAGGCAGATATTCGTCGTTGAAGGTCGGCCGCTTGCAGAACTGCCGGTACCACGGCTTCAACGCCGCCGCCGTCTTCGGATCCTTCACGACCGAGTCCACGCGCGCACGGACTTCGTTCATCTTCTTGAAGTCGGCCAGTTCCATCATGCGCGCCATGTCGTGCCGGACCTCGTCGGCAGCAGCGCCCTTGCGCGGCACCATCTGGCCGAGATGCCGAATGATGTCGGTCCAGCCGTCACTTACCAGGTCAACCTCGGCCTGGCCGCCGGTGACCAGCGTGTTGAAATTATCCATGCGTAGGCGCTGCCAGCCGGCATCCAGCGATTCAGCCCACTTTTGATCGGTCGGACGATTGCGCCGCTCATCCACCGAGGACGGCGTGCGCTGAAAGACGTACAGATGCTTCGCGTGCTTGCCGAGATGCGGCACGCATTGGATCGCGGTCGCGCCGGTGCCGATGATCGCGACGCGCTTGTCGCTAAGCTTGTGCAGATTACCGGTAGTGTCGCCGCCGGTGTAGTTGTAGTCCCAGCGGCTGGTGTGGAAGGTGTGCCCCTTGTAGCTGTCGATACCGGGGATGCCGGGCAGCTTGGGCCGGTTCAGCGGTCCGTTGGACATGATCACGTAACGCGCGCGCAGCCGGTCGCCGCGATTGGTGGTGACGGTCCATCGGCACTCGTCCTCGTTCCACTTGAGTTCCTTGATTTGGGTCTGGAAGAGGGCGCCGCGGTAGAGGTCGAACTGGTTCGCGATTCGCCGCGAGTGCTCCAGAATTTCCGGCGCGAAGGAGTACTTTTCCTTCGGTATGTAGCCGGTCTCCTCGAGCAGCGGCAGATAGATGTAAGCCTCGATATCGCACTGCGCGCCCGGATAACGATTCCAGTACCAGGTGCCGCCGAAGTCGCCGCCCTTCTCGACGATACGAATGTCCTCGAAGCCGGCCTGGCGCAGCCGTGCTCCGGCCAGCAATCCGCCGAAGCCGCCGCCGATTATGAGCACCTCGAGAGTCTCGTCGATCGGCTCGCGGGTGAAGCCTGGGTCCACGTACGGGTCGTCGATGTAGCGCGTGAAATCTCCGGTCACTTCGAGGTACTGCTGGTTGCCGTCGGTGCGGATACGCCTATCGCGCTCTTCGCGATACTTCGTCCGCAGCGCCTCGGGGTCGAAATCGATACCGGGTACGCCGTCTTTCACGTCGGTCGAGAAATCACTCATGTCGAATCTCCTTAGAAAGTGGCCGGCGCGCGGTTGGCTCGGCCCGTTCTCTCAGATGGTCCTAAGTTCGGTAAGCGATCATTTACCACAAAAATTATGCGCCCGACAAAGTCAAGTTCATCGATCGCGCGCGACTACCAGGCGACCACTCCTCGGACGGAGGTATTGACCTGTACCCCCGAAAACTCAGCCGAAATGAGGGAGGGTCCGTCGCCTGAAAGAGAGACGCATTCCGCTGGCCTCGCAGTCATCCGTCAGGCGGCGACGCGATGCGCAGTAAATCGCACCGGCAAATGCTTGATGCCGGCGATCAGGTTCGAGCGCAGTCGCTCCATCGAGCCGGTGGCTTCCATATCGGGCAGGCGCCGCAGCAGTTCATCGATCATGACCCGC
>NZ_JAUSKL010000046.1 GCF_030646925.1 Candidatus Binatus sp.
TTCCAGCCCGACGTCCAGAATGCTCCCCTCTTTGTTGATGCCGTGATTAAAGTAGATGTCGAATTCGGCTTCGGCAAACGGCGGCGCCACCTTGTTCTTCACGACCTTCACCTTGGTGCGCGAGCCGATCACTTCCTGCGCGTTCTTGATGGTGCCGATGCGCCGAATGTCGATGCGGACCGACGCGTAGAACTTGAGCGCGTTGCCGCCGCTGGTGGTTTCCGGATTGCCGAACATCACGCCAATCTTCATGCGGATCTGATTGATGAAGATCACGATGGTGCGCGAGCGCGAAATGACCGAGGTCAGCTTGCGCAGCGCCTGCGACATCAGGCGCGCCTGCAGACCCATCTGCGGCTCGCCCATCTCGCCTTCGATCTCGGCGCGCGGCACCAGCGCCGCGACGGAATCGATCACCAGCACGTCGATCGCGCCCGATTGCACCAGCGTCTCGGTAATCTCGAGCGCCTGCTCGCCGTTATCCGGCTGCGAGATCAGCAGGTCTTCGACCTTGACGCCGAGCTTGCGCGCGTAGGCTGCGTCGAGCGCGTGTTCGGCGTCGATGAAGGCGCAGGTGCCGCCGAGTTTTTGCGCCTCCGCGATGACCTCGAGGGCGAGCGTGGTCTTGCCCGACGATTCCGGGCCGTAGATTTCCACGACGCGTCCACGCGGTAATCCGCCGACTCCGAGCGCTATGTCCAATCCGAGCGAGCCGGTCGATACGACCGCGATGTCGGCCTGAATCGCCTGCTCGCCGAGCTTCATGATCGAGCCCTTGCCGAACTGTTTCTCGATCGTGCTTAGCGCCAGGTCGAGAGCCTTGCTTTTGATCTCTTGAGCCATCGAATCAGCCTTGACAAATTGAGGAATGCTGCACGAATCTTGCCACAAACGCGCGACGATAGCGCTAGGGGCGCCGCGCGGGTGTCCACAGAAAATCGAACTGAACGGTCGCAGCGGTAACGAAAACGACTGGCGGATGCGCGCTAGTCGGTGGACCCATGCTTGCCAAAGAGGTAGGTGGCGAGCGCCTCGTGGCGCGCGGCTTCCTTGCCAGGATGGCTCCGGTAAAGCGTCAGCGACTCGATTCTCGAACTGCCGAATTCGCGATCTTTCATTTCGAGAATTGCCTGGCGCGTTTTTGAAAATCCGCGCAGATTCCGCACCCGTCCGATCGTCAGATGCCCGGTCCAGCGCCGGCTGTCGCGCTCGAATCCGCATTCGACGCTGAGCGCCTCGACGCGCGATGCGAGCGCGCCCAGTTCGGCGCTGTGCAATCCGACCCAAATCGTGCGCGGGCGCTGGAGATTCGGAAACGCACCCACGCCTTCTGCGGCCAGCTCGAACGGATCGGTCTCGAGCGCGAAGTCATGCAGCGCCGCGGTGAGATGCTCGAGGCGATGCGCATCGACCGACGGTCCGAGGAATTTCAGCGTTACGTGCAGGTTTTCGCGCCGGACCCATCGGACGCCGTCGCGCGGGCGGCTTAGCTCCGCGATCGTGGCAGCGACGGAATCCTCGACCTGCGCGCCCATCCGAATCGCGACGAACGCGCGCACCCCGGGATGTCCATGCGACGGAAAGTCGTCGCGAGCGTGTTCGCGCGCATGCCCTTCCGCCCAGTGAACCATCGCCCTTAGCTCGAGAGCGCGTGCTCGACCAGCGGCAATCGATCGTTGCCGAAGAACATCGAGCCCTCGACGAACATCGTGGGCGAGCCGAAGCCGCCGCGCTCGATCAATTCCTCGGTGTTGGCGCGCAGCTTGGCCTTGTATTCCTCGGACCCGATCTTGGCGAAATATTCCTTTTCGTCGAGGCCGACCTGGCGCACGATATCGCGCAGCACGTCGTCCTGGCTGATGTCGCGATTGTCGCCCCAGTAGCTTTCGAACACGCGCCGCGAGTATCTCGAAATGAGATTGTGCTCGTGCGCGACGAACGCGCCGCGCATCGCCTTGACCGAGTTGACCGGGAACACGGTCGGGTTGCCGATCTTGATGCCGTAGAAATTCGCCCAATCGCGAAGATCCTTGGTGTAGTACTTCGCCTTCACCGGCACCGGCTTGGCGCGGCTTTCATAGACCGACGGATTGACGGTGTTAAAGAGACCGCCGACCAGAATCGGCTTCCAGACCAGGTCGGCGCGATGACGATGCGCCACTTCCTCGATCTTGGTGAACGCGAGATAAGTCCAGGGACTGGAGCAATCGTAGAAAAACTCGAGCTTCGCCATCGCGGTTAAACTCCGTCGAGATTCGATGCGTACAGAATTACAGCGCGATGCGGCGCTTGGCCAGCATCGCGCGCTCGAGCACGCGCCGCGATCAGCGTTCGGCGACGGTATTGCGCCCGTCGATCTCGATCAGATCCGCGCGCACGACGCCGATGAACGCCTGCGATTCGATCCTGAGCGGCAGTCGGCGCTTGTCCGCCGAGATCCAGAGCACGGTGCCGTGCGCCTGACTGCGCAGATTGCCGTCGCTCAGATACAGCACGTCGGGCACGATTCGCCACGCGTCGAAGTCGCCGAGCGAGGTGCGAATCCGCTCGCGCTTCTCGACCTCGAAAGAGAAAACGTAGCGTTGGCTGCCGCTGAAAACGTCGAAGGCGTAGCGCTTGCCGACCGCGAATTCCTGCGTCAGAGCCATCATCGCGCCGGACAGCGGACCGTACGGATTCGATGCAATGAATTCCCTGGTCTGTTTGCCCTTGTGATTTTCCTTGAGCAGCGTGACCTTCTGCGCGGGGCGGTCGAAGGTCACGGTGTAGTAATTGAGCCTGCTGTTCTCGTGCTGAACGAGGTACAGCTCAGCGCTTTGCAGTGAATCGACCGCGATATTTTCGCGCATGTAATCGCGCATCCGGTAGAACACGTCGGCAAAGGCGTTGGTCTGAACCCAGATCTCGGGCACCCAGCGCGTCGGGTCCTTTTTCTTTTTGTGGAAGATGATTTTCGCTTGCGCGGCCGGCACCCCGATCCACGACGCCTGATAGACGAGTTGCTCGCCGTCGTGGAAGGGCAGCGGACCGAGCTTGTAGGCAGGCACCTGCGTCTTGATGTCGTCGGGCAGCGCCATCGGCGTCGGCGATGGCTTCGGACTGCGGCGGGCCCGTCGTTGAGCCTTCGCCGCTGGCTCTGCCGCAGGATCGGCAAACAACTGCATCGGAATTGCGATGCCGATCAGCAGGTACAGTGTCGCAATTACCGATAGTCTGAGAATTCGGGCAGTTGCTCGAGGCCGGAGGAAGTGGGTGTTGGATCGAGATGTATCGTGATCGATGCGCTTGCTTGCAATGGATCCCATAATCACCAATAATTTTGGCCGATCGTGGAGGTCGCGTATATGTTGAAGCCAGGATATTTGTTCGCAGTCCTCGCGCTTGGTGGAGCGATTGCCGTGCCACGACTGGCGCTCGCGCAATACGGCGGCCAGGGCATGGGCAGCGCGCTCAGCAACAACGCGATGGTGCATCAAGGCACGATGCGCGCCGGTGTCGATGACATGGCGAGGCGCGCCTCGAAGGAAACGCCCTTCAAAATAATCAAGGACGTCAAGCTCGGCCTCAAGGACGCCGACCCGAATGTGCGCGTCGGCGAGTTGAACAAACTGCGCTGGCTGAAAGACGCCGAAGTGAATGAAATCCTGTTGACGGCGATGTCGGACCCCGATCTCCGGGTGAAGATCAAGGCGATCGATCTGCTCGGCGCGCGCGAAGCCAACGTCGCCGTCCCCGCGATGGACTCGATGCTGTTTCTGCGCTCGACGGAGCCGATCGTAAAGCTGCATCTGATCGCGGCGCTCGGCCGGATCGGCGATGCGCAAGCGACTCTGCCGGTCATGCAGTTTCTGAGCGTCGAGCAGGACGAGCGCGGCCGTGGGACCGCGGTGTTCGCACTCGGCGAGATCGGCAGCGATCAGGCGACGCCGGTACTGACCAAGGTGATCGCGGAAGACAACAGCCCGATGGTGCGGCGGCTCGCGCAGGAAGCGACGCAAAAGATCAGCGGGGAGTTGCCGACCGAGCACAAGAAGGAACTCGCCTCGCAGACCAACAAGGAAATCCAGCCAACCGATCAGAAGCTCGCCAAGATTCGCGAGATGGACAAGAAACTGCAGGATATGGAACGCTAGGCGACTCGCGATAACGTCGCGGCAAAGCCGTGCGGAATCGATCCGCGCGGCTTTTTCTTTGGATGCGCTACATCGCGAGGCCGCCGTCGATCTGGATAACCGCGCCCGTAATGTATGAAGCGGCGTCGCTCAGCAGAAAAGCCGCGAGCGGCGCGACATCCTCGACTTTGCCGAAGCGGCCGAGCGGGATCATCGCGAGCGCCTGATTGCGATTCTCTTCCGGCAGCGCCGCAGTCATGTCGGTCTCGATAAAGCCCAGCGCGAGCGCGTTGACGCGGACATTCAGGCGCCCGACTTCCTTCGCGATCGATTTGGTCAGCCCGATCAGGCCCGCCTTCGAGGCCGAGTAGTTCGCCTGCCCCGGCAGCCCGATAAGTCCGCTGACCGACGTGATATTCAGGATCGATCCGCGCTTCGCCTTCATCATCATGAACACCGTGGCGCGCGCGAAGTTGAACGCCCCCGTCAGATTGACGCGGATTACCTCGTTCCAGTCGTCCTCGGACATCATCACGAAAACCTTATCGCGCGTGAGGCCCGCGTTGTTGACGAGTCCATCGATTTGTCCTAACTCTTTCTTGGTCGCATTGACCATCTCGCGCACGCTCTTCAGATCGCCGACATCTACTTTGTAGGCGAGCGCCTTGACGCCGAGCCCCTCGATTTCGGCCTTCAACTGATCGGCCTGTTGTTCGCTCTTCACGTAGTTGAACGATACGTTGGCGCCCCGCCGCGCAACTTCGATCGCGAGCGCGCGTCCGATTCCGCGCGTCGCACCGGTAATTATGATGCCCTTGCCTTCGAGGTCTTTCACGATGCTCTCCATTGCGCGCCGTTGCCGCTCAAGCCTTCTCGACCGAATCAGCTTCAGCCATTTCGCGCTCCAGTATTGGGCGATATTGATCGATGTAAGACAGGTAATTGTAGCCGAAGTTGCGCTCGAGTTCGGCGTCATACTTGGGCGGCTCTGCGCCCAGGTCCTTCGCGAGCCACGTCACCAGCAACCATTCTTCCGAGCGAGGCGCCTTGCGAAACGCATCGCGCCGAACCATTACTTGCGTCGTGCTCGAGGCGGTAAGCCGCGCGAGCAACGGAATCAATTCGCTTTCGTTGCGAGTCATCTCGTCGCGCGCAAAAAGATTCACCGAATACAGCAGCATCGTGCGGAGACAGGCCGCGACCGTCTCGGGCGTCGCGCGCTCGCGATACGCGGCGAGCGGTCCGCGCGGCGAAAGTGCGTAGGCTATGAAATCGGCGTTGGCGTCGAGCAGCGAGGATATGAACTGGATCGCGCGCGGCGATCCGGATTCAGCGAGATGCGCGCGGATATGCTCGAGTCCCGGCCGCGCGAGCCGCCGCATGAAACGCCGCCGCGCCGGTGAAAGCCAGTAGAGCAATCCGGAAAGCATCGCGGGATCGATTTAACACGTGCGCGCGCGAAAATTGAAATCAGCCAAAAAAGAAAGGGCCACCCCGTTTGGAGCGGCCCGACGATTCGATTTACTGCGCGGCTAGGCGCTGAATGACGACCCGCATCCGCAGGTGCGGCTCGCCCGGGGATTGTCGAAGCGGAAGCCCGCGCCGTGCAAGCCCTCGACGTAGTCGAGCGTCGTGCCGGCGATGTACGGCAGCGAAATCTCATCGACGTAGATGCGCACGCCGTCGAATTCCGCGACGCGGTCGCCTTCCTTCTCGATGTCGAAATTGAGCGAGTATTGAAAGCCCGAGCATCCGCCGCCGGTCACGCCGATCCGCAGTCCGTGCAGCGCGTCTAGCTTCTCGTTCTCGCGCATCTTGCGGACCATGCCGATCGCTTTCGGCGTAAGCTGCACGTTGGGCAGCGAACTGATGTCGATTCGCTCGACCGGCGCGGTTTCGGTGTGTTCGTGTGATTCGTGGGACATGTCGTATCTCTCCATGCGTCCGTGAGGGGCGCTTACCTGCTCAATCTAACCATCGTCGAGCAGCTAAGCTTAGCGCAAAAGTGGAGTCAATGCATCCGCTATTGCCAACTCGATAATACCGCTAAAATGCTAGTGTTTGTCTCGACCGGGCCAATGAATCGTGCAAATCAAACCGTGGTTGAGGCTGCCCATCGGCAGGGTTTCGCGCTGGTCGGATTCGCGCTGCTTCGGCGGCTTGATGAACGAGACGATTTCTACCGTCGATGGCTCCAGGATGGCCGCCACGGTGCGATGGAATACCTCGCGCTCGGCCCCGAGCGCAGGATCGATCCGCGCACACTCGACGCGCGATTCAAATCGATCGTGAGCCTCGCCTATCCGTACGCGCCGCCGCAAACCGCGGCCGCAACCTCGATCGATTGGCGCGCTCAGATGCGCGGGCGAATCGCAGCGTACGCGCTCGGACGCGACTATCACGACTACGTGCTCAACGCGGCGTGCGCCGTCGCGGAAGCGATCGCGGATGCGCGGCCCGGTGCAATCACGCGCGCCTACGTCGATACCGGTCCGGTGTTCGAGCGCGAATGGGCCGCCGCCGCGCGCCTCGGATGGTTCGGCAAGAACACGATGCTGCTGAATCGCGATCAGGGCTCATACTTTTTTCTGGCCGAGATTTTCACCGACGCGGAGTTCGAGCCGTCGCGAGAGCCGTATCGCGAGCATTGCGGGACATGCCGGCGATGCCTCGATCTCTGCCCGACTGGCGCGCTCGCGGACGGCTACGTGATGGAATCGCGGCTCTGCATCTCGTATCAGACGATCGAGAATCGCGGCGCAATCCCGGTTGCTCTGCGGCCCAAGCTCGCTAACTGGATCTTCGGCTGCGACGTCTGCAACGAAGTCTGTCCCTGGAACGGGGATGCGAGTTCAGAGGTTAATTCGAAAGATCTCATTCCGTTTTTGCCCGACTTGCTGGCGCTCGACGAAGGCAGTTTCAGCCGGCGGTTCACCGGCAGCGCGGTCAAACGCGCAAAGCGGCGCGGATTGCTGCGCAACGTCGCAGTCGCGCTCGGCAACACGCGAAATCCCGATGCAGTGTCGGCGCTTGCACGATCGCTCGATTCAGAGAAAGAGCCTCTGGTGCGCGCGCATGCGGCGTGGGCGCTCGGACAAATCGGCGGCGTCGATGCTCGCCGCGTCCTCGAAGCGGCGCGAGCGCGGGAATCCGACGATTCGGTTCTCGCGGAAATCCGGGCGGCGCGCAAAATAATCTGAAGTAACCCGCTTGTCAAAACGGGCGCGCATTGGAAGACTGGAGTGATTGGTGCCAATCCGATGAATGACGCGCGGCGCGAATTCGCGATGCTTGCGGCCCGGGAGCCAGTGCCATTGGCGCGGGGCGCGCTGCTGATCGCGAAGGAGGAATATCCGGACCTCGATGTCGAAGCGTGGCTCGATCAGCTTGCGGCGCTCGCGCGCGAGGCGGAGCCGATCGTGCGCGCGGGCTCGGACACCGTCGAGAAAATCCATCTGCTCTCACACTTCCTGTTCGAGCTGAAGGGATTCGAGGGCAACGCGGAAAATTTCGGCGACCCGCGCAATTCATTTCTCAATAAAGTGATCAAGCGCCGCCTTGGCATTCCGATCACCTTGTCGATCATCTACCTCGAAGTCGGACGCCGCCTCGGAATCAATCTGTACGGCGTGTCGTTCCCGACTCATTTCCTGGTCAAGGCGGTGGACGAACGCGGCGAACTGATTATCGATCCGTTTGCGGGCGGCAAAATTCTCGCGCTCGACGAAATCCGCGCGCGCCTGACGCAGATTTATGGACAACCGGTCGACCTGCATCCCACGATGCTGAAAGCCGTGGGCGCGCGGCATATTCTCACGCGGGTTTTGCGCAATCTCAAAAATATCTACGCCAACGCGTCGGACTGGAATCGCACGCTGGCGGCGCTCGATCGCATCCTGCTGCTCGATCCGCGCGCGCTCGAGGAATTGGTCGAACGCGGTGGTATCTACGAGCGCCTCGAATGCTTCAAGCCGGCGCTCGACGACTACCAGAGTTTTCTTTCGCAGGCGCCGGAGCATCCTGCCGCCGAAACGGCGCGGGAAGCGGTGCTGCGGCTGGTGCGCCAGGTCGCGCTGATCAACTAATCGCATCGACATTCTTTAATGGCCGCATCACCGAAAGGCGACTTCTTCGATTCGAGCAGAGCCGCCGTTCAGGATCGCGAACTGCAGCGCAAGCTCGAGAGCGCCAGCACGCGTCATCTCGATCACTTCGCAATCGTCAAGGCCGAATTCCCGCTGTACGAAGCCGAGAAAGACGCGGCGCATCGAATCAAGACCGACGCGATTGCGCATCTCGACGAGTTGCTGATTCAGCTCACCGACAAGCTGCACGCCAACGGATGCAAGGTGTTCTTCGCCGAGAACGCGGAGCAGGCGCGCAAGTACATCGTCGATCTGGCGAAAGCGAAAGGCGCGACCCGCGTCGTCAAGGGAAAATCGATGACGACCGAAGAGATCGAGCTGAATCCCGCATTCAAGGCGGCGGGAATCGATCCGGTCGAGACTGATCTCGGCGAGTATATCGTGCAGCTTCGCGGCGAAGGTCCGTCGCACATCATCACGCCGGCGATTCATCTGTCGAAAGAAGACATCGGGCATTTATTCACCGAGCAGTTCGGAATTGAATATACCTCCGAGCCCGAAAAACTCACGGCTGAAGCGCGCCAGCGGCTGCGCGCGATTTTTCTCACCGCCGATTTCGGCATCACCGGCGTCAATTTCGCGATCGCGGAGACGGGCACGCTGATCGTCGTCGAGAACGAGGGCAACGGACGTTTGTCGAGTTCGATGCCGGATACGTTCGTCGCGATAATGGGAATCGAAAAAGTGATTCCGCGGCTCGCGGACTTGAGCCACTTTCTGGAAATTCTCGCGCGCACCGCGACCGGACAGAAACTGACCACCTACACCAGTTTCATCTCCGGGCCGCGGCGGGAAGGCGAACTCGATGGTCCGCGCGAGATGCATGTCGTGATTCTCGACAACGGGCGCAGCGCGATGCTCGCCGATCCGGTGTTGCGGGAAGCGCTCAACTGCATCCGCTGCGGCGCGTGTCTGAACGTCTGTCCGATCTATCGCAGAATCGGCGGTCACGCATACAAGTCAGTATATCCGGGACCGATTGGGTCAATAGTCAGTCCAAATCTATTTGGCAGTGCGGCTGGCTATCTGCCGTTCGCCTCGACTCTGTGCGGTGCGTGCAAGGATATTTGTCCTGTGAAGATCAATATTCCGCGCATCCTGCTGCATCTGCGATGGAAGGAAACCGAGGGCGAGCGTCCGCTCAAATGGCCGGCGGCGCTGGAAGGCGCACGGGCGGGGGCGCGGCGATTCGCCGGCATCGCGCGGCATCCGCGGACCATCCGGATGCTCGGGCGGCTGGCCGCGCAGATGCTGAAGCCATTCGCGCACAACGGTTATCTCCGCCGGATGCCATCACCGTTCAGCAACTGGACGAAATACCGAAACTTCCCGCGACCGCATCCGCATAAGCGCCGGCCGGCATCGTCCGAAGTTCGGGAGCCTTGACGTTGGCCGAGGCTCACAAAATACTCGCGACGATCAAGACCGCGCTCGAAGCAGGCGAGAGGCAGCAATATCTCGACCTCGCGAACAATCATGCACCGGTTGTCCCGCCCACGCGGAGGGTGCCGATCGCCGGACCGGAGCATCGCGCGGAATTAGCTACTTCGCTGGCGCGCGAGCTTGAACTCGTCGGCGGCAAATTTGCCGGAATAGTCAGTCCAGCCGAACTGAGTAATCGAATCGTGACGCTGGCGCGCGAGATCGGCGCCAAAGTGATTGCGATTGGCGAGGGCGCCTCGCTCGACATGGACGCGATCGGCGAAGCGCTCGAGCGCGCGGACATCAAGGTAGTGAAAGCAGTTCCCGTCGCCGACTCCGAACGGTTGACAATGCGCGAACAAATAGCGAATGCGGACTTGGGAATCGCCGAGGCCGAGTACGGGATCGCGTCCACGGGCACGCTCGCCGTGATTTCGACCGAAACGCGGCCCGGTTCGCTGACGCTGTTGCCCACGGCGAGCCTGATAATCGTGCAAATCGATCGTGTCGTGCACGATCTTGCTGCGATGCTCGCCGCGCATGGTCCCGCGCGTCTGATCGAGCATCGCCTGACATTGATCACGGGGCCGAGCCGCACGGCTGACATCGAAAAGCGAATCGTGCTGGGAGTCCACGGCCCGAAAGCGCTGCACGTGATCGTGGTGTGGCCGCGCGATGAATGAAGTCCAGTTGTTTTCGACCTGCCTTGCCGAGGAATTTTTTCCGCAGGTCAACGACGCCGCCGCGACCGTGCTCGAACGGCTGCGCGTCAAGGTCATCCCGGTGCGCCGCGCGTTTTGCTGCGGCCAGGTCGCATTCAACGAGGGACTCCGCCAAGAGGCGGTGGGCCTCGCGCGCCGCTTTCTCAAATCTGTCAAGCCGGGCATTCCAATCGTGGCGCCGTCGGGCTCGTGCACCAGTATGCTCAAAATTTTCTATGGCGACTTGCTGGCGAATGAGCCGGCGCTCGCCGAAAAGGCCGCCGCGATTCGTCCGTGGATCTTCGAGTTCTCGCAATTCCTGGTCAACGTACTCAAGGTCAAATACGTCGGCGCGCGATACGAGCGCGCGGTCGCATACCATCCGTCGTGTCATCTGATGCGCGAGCTGAACGTGCGCAGCGAGCCGATGACGCTGCTCAGCGCGGTCAGCGGAATCAAGCTATGCGAGGTGCGCGATCGCGAGGAGTGTTGCGGTTTCGGCGGGATGTTCTCGGTCAAGTTCGCGCATATCTCGGCCGCGATGCTCGGCGACAAGATGGCGCGCATCAAGGACAGCGGCGCGGAAGTCGTGGTGTCGAACGATTGCGGCTGCCTGATGCAAATCGGCGGCGGACTGAATCGCGCGGGCGCCGCGATCGAAACGCGGCATCTCGCGGAGATTTTAGCGGCACGCTAGGACCGCAGCGGAATCGTGGCCAGCGAGTTCGCGATCTTCATCACGCGCTCGTCGAGCCTGGTGAGTTGCTCGGCGACTTCAGAAAGCTTGCGTTCGAGTTCCGTGATGCGCGCGTCGAGGTCCTTGGTGAGAATCCGTTTTGCTCCGCCTGCCGCCATTTCCATCCCCTCCGATACGTCGTGTAGCCCCCAGTTTGATTTCGCGCGGATAGCTCCCGCGATTAGATTAGTACCCCGATAACTCCAGATTGCCAACTATGCCGTCCGGGAGTAGGGCGAGAAAAAATCCGGGATTCTTCGGCCGCGCAGCCTTCGCATCAGAATGACAAACGTCGTGAGGTCCACTCGCCTTACAAAGACTCACAGACGCTCGGGATGACAAGTGGGGAGCATCGTTCGATTGATGCAGTGGGAGCAAATAGATCAGGCGGCGGATTAAACAGGCGGGGATGATTTTTCATATCGTAAAGAGATCGGAGTGGGAAGCGGCGGCGCGAATCGGATCCTATCGCCCGGCGAGCGTCGATGCGGAAGGCTTCATTCATTGCTCGACGCTCGCGCAATTGATCGGCACTGCGAATCGATTTTATCGTGGAGAGAAAGATTTGGTCGTGCTCTGTATCGACGAGAATAGGCTGGCGATGCCGCTGAAGTTCGAAGGTCCATCGATGCCCGATCATGACAAGCTGGATCGTGAAAACGCAGACGAATTGTTCCCGCACATTTATGGAGCGCTGAATCTCGAGGCGGTGACGAGGGTCATCGAGTTGCGGTGTGCCGCCGATGGACGGTTCGCGATGCCCGACGAATTGCGCGAAGCCTAGGCGACCTACTTCGCCGCCGGCGCGGGCACCTCGACCATCCGGGCGGTGGTGTCGTGGTCGTACTCGAGATGCAACGCGCGCACGATCATCCCGTGCATCCGCCAGAGCCCGATCACGTAGAACAATTCCATGATTTGCTCGTCGGGCAGATGGGCCTTGAGCGCGGCGAAGGTGTCGTCTTCGACCAGGTTGCGGCCAACCAGTTCGTCGGTGGCTTGCATCACGGCGCGTTCGACCGGCGTGAACTTGTCGCTGACCGCCCATCCCTTGATGGCGGCGAGTTTTTCCTCGGGCAGCCCGACCATCCGGGCGACCTTCATGTGTTGAGAGTATTCGAACTTCGAGTCGCCGACGATCCCGGTGCGGACGATCGCGAGTTCCCGCAGTCGGGCCGGTAGTTTCCGGCCGGGCTGCATCAGGGCCATCAGCGAGTTACGCGCCTGGAACAGCAAATCGGGCACCAGCGCGAAGGTGGTCCAGTAGTCGCCGGGCGTGCCGGTCGCGGTGCCGGGCTGCGCCACCGGATCGCGATCGCCGAAAAATTGCTTGTAGAGTTCCCTGATTTCGGGCGTCGCTTCCGCGGCTGATACCTGACGTAGTCGTCCCATCGAGCAATCTCCTAAAGTGAATGACGCGCGTTGCGCGAGCATCCGGTTCGAGTCGATGGAACTTTCCCGCAAGTGATCGGCGCGCGTCAAATGAAATCAGGCGGCTGAATTATTCGCGGCGAAAATGACGCCGCCGCGATGCGCGGCTCTCATCTCGCACTCTTGCCAGTGCGGCGCGACGGCGCGATAATTCGAGGCTCGGCTCGATACGTGGACGCATAGCTCAGCCCGGTTAGAGCACTTGCCTCACATGCAAGGGGTCGCAGGTTCAAGTCCTGCTGCGTCCACCACTTTCTCCAACATTCTCAAAGACTCTCCTCAGAATAAGTGACCGGTGCGGTCATCTGCTGTGTCAGTTCTGTGTCAGATCGGCGGGTAGCTGCTTTGCCGAAGAATTTCTGGTTTTAGAATCGAGCAGAACGGCGAAGGCTCAGGGCGCGTTCAAGACTCATCTGCGTATTGATTTTCGAACATTGGGACGCTGCATCGGGTCGCTCACGAGTCGCTTTGCGTCGGCGTGGGGTGGGTGGAGTCTGATGGCTGATGATGGAGCGGTGCGGATGATGGAAAGGACTTTTAGTGATCGAATCGTAGAACTGCGGCGATTGCCCGCGCGCGAGCACGTGCAAGCACTAACCCAACGGAGATCAACTGAGATGAGCATCGAGCAAAACAAAGAGACTGCACTCACTTCCTGAAGAACTTCGAGCATCCCGACGCGAAAGCATACGAGGGCATCCTGACCGACGATTTCGAATTCGAGATGATGGGCCGCTTGCCCGGGATCGAGCCGATGCGGGGCAAAGCCGTCTTCCTGAAATCGATGCCGAATACGCTGAAAGCGATGTTCCCCAAGGGCCTCAACATGACGTTCCAGACCGTGGTCGGAGAAGGGCCGCACGTCGCGATCCAGGCGGCGTCGGACACGGTCTCATCCAACGGCAAGAAGTACGCGAATCGGTATCACTTCTATTTTATGTTCAAGGGCGACAAGCTCGCGCAGGTCCGCGAGTACAACGACGTGAACGACGTCCGCGAAGTTTTCACGAGCTGAAAAAGTCGCTTCCGGCCGCTCCGGAAGCCACTGACCGCTGACTATGTGACGGGCGGCAGTCAGAAAATCGGCTTCGCAGCACGACCGATTGTGCCCAATCAAGCGGCAAAAAGTTCGGGCCGAACAGATTGCTCTGTCCGGCCCTAGCCAACCGGGAAAAGGGGGGCAAACCCCGGCCAGCAACCGTATTCTACGCGACTCGCGTCGAGTTGCAACCAAAATAGAGTAAAAAAAGCTTTAGATCGCTACGAAAATCACTACCGTCACACTGTCGATTATCTTTAGCGCCCGCCGCCTATCGCCGGAATGAAATGAATCTCGCTCGTCGCGCCGACGCTCTCGAGCACCCCGCCGGTCGCCATCTCGCCATCGATTGAAACCGCCACCGACGGCTTGAGCTCGTCGTGTTCCAGCAGATGCTCCACGATCGCCGGGAAGCGCTGACCGAGGTTGCGGATAACCTCGCGAATAGTTCTCCCAGGCACATCGACGCGATCGAGGCCGTCGGTGAACTTGCGCAGCAGGGCGGGAATGATCACTGTCGCCATAGTTTGAAAAAGAAGGGCCGGGCGCGAGGCCCGGCCCGTTCCGAATCGACGTCGCTTAGTCGGCCGCCGCCGAATGATGCGCGCTCGATTGATGCTTCAGGATTGCCTTCAGCACCTTCGGCGGCGACATCGGCGTCTCGAGCATCCGGACGCCCACTGCTCGATAGATCGCGTTGGCCAGCGCCGCAGGCGGCGGTATGATCGACGCTTCGCCCACGCCGCGAACGCCCAGCGGGTGCCCTGGGTTGGCTTCCTCGACGATGCAGGTTTCGATCATCGGCAGGTCGAGGCAGGTCGGCATCCGGTAGTCGAGCAATCCACTGTTACGCAGGATGCCCTTGTCGTCGTAGAAGTACTCTTCGTTGAGGCCCCATCCGAGTCCCTGCGCGGTACCGCCTTGCATCTGGCCTTCGACGTAGCTCGGATGAATTGCCTTGCCCGCATCCTGCGCGATCGTGGCTCGGAGGATCTGCACCTTGCCGGTTTCGGGATCGACTTCGACGTCCACGCAGGTGGTCGCAAAGCCAGGTCCGACGCCGCGTCCGTTGACGCTCGCGCGGCCAGTGATTGGTCCGCCGGTGCGGCTTAAGCGCGGCGCCAGGTCCTTGATCGTCATCGGCGGCACGCCGTTGCCCTTCGCGAAGAACTTGCCATCGCGGAATTCGACTTCCTCGGGCTTCTTCTCCCACACCTTGGATGCGCGATTGATCATTTGTTTGACCGCATCCTGCGCCGCCTCGTAAACGGCCATGCCGGTGGCGAACGTGACGCGGCTGCCGCCGGTTACATCGGTATGCCCGATCGAGTCGGTATCCGCGGTTACTGGACGCACCTCGTTGACTGAAAGTCCGAGCACCTCGGCCGTGATCATCGCCATCGAGGCGCGCGAACCGCCGATATCCGGTGAACCAGTCACGACGCTGGCGGTGCCGTCGGCGTGGATATTCACGGTGGCCGATGAGTTCATCCCGGCGTTGAACCAGAAGCCAGACGCGACGCCGCGGCCGCGATTCTTGCCGGTCAGCTTCGACTTGTAGTGATCGCTATTCTTGATCGCTTCGCAGGTCTGGATAAATCCGATGCGCTTGAACGGAGGTCCGACCGTCTGCAGGTCGCCTTCTTTGACGCCGTTCTGGATGCGGAAATCGATCGGATCGATTCCGCACTTTTCGGCCAGCTCGTCGATCACCGTCTCCGACGCGAACGCGGCGTTGGTCGCGCCCGGCGCGCGATAGGCCGCGGTCTTGGGCCGATTGCAGACTACGTCGTACGCATCGATGAGGAAATTCTCGACCTTGTACGGCGTGATGATACACATCGCGCCCGCGCCGACCGGCGAACCGGGGAACGCGCCCGCCTCGTACGCCATCCAGATTTCAGCCGCAACCAGCTTGCCAGCCTTGGTCGCGCCCATCTTCACCTTGATTTTCGATCCTGAGGTCGGTCCGCTCGCGCGCAGAACCTCGGCCCGCGTCATCACCATCTTCACCGGCGCGCCGGTCTTCTTCGAGAGCAAGACCGACAGCGGCTCGAGATAGACCGTGGTCTTGCCGCCGAAGCCGCCGCCGATTTCAGCGGGCACCACGCGAATCTTGCCGACCGGCATTCCGAGCACCTGGGCGCTCAAGGATCGGACCTCGAAGGGGCCCTGGGTCGAGCAGTAGATCGTCGCGGTGCCGTCCGAACTGTAGATACCGACCGCGTTGTGCGGCTCGATATATCCCTGGTGCACCATCGCGGTCTTGAACTCGCGCTCGACGATGTAATCCGCGCCCTTGAAGGCCTCGGCCACGTCGCCTCGCTTGAACTGGTAGTGCTGCGCGACGTTGGTTTGCTTGTCGCCTTCTTCCTGGTTGCGCAAGCCCTTGTGCAGAATCGTAGCACCCGGCTTCATCGCGTCGTCCACCGTCATCACCGGCGGCAACACTTCGTACTCGACTTCGATCATCCGCACCGCTTCTTCGGCGATGTGGCCGTTGATCGCCGCCACCGCTGCGATCGCATGGCCGTCATACAGCGCGCGGTCGTGCGCCAGGATGTTCAACGAAAGGTGATGCGGATTGATTGCCATCTCGCCGGCTTGCTCGAGCTTGTCGGCGACCGACGGCAAATCCTTGTGCGTCACGATCGCCTTCACGCCAGGCAGCTTGAGCGCCTTGTCGAAATTGATCGACTTGATGATCGCGTGCGCGTGCGGGCTGCGCAGCACCTTGCCGTGCAGCATCCCGGGAAAGGTGTAGTCAGCGCCGTACTTCGCGCGCCCGGTCACTTTGTCTGCGCCGTCGTGCCGAATCGGACGGGTGCCGATTACTTTGTATTTGCCGGTGGTAGTTGATTCCGCCATGGTCAGACCTCTTGTTCGCGTGGTCGTATCTTATGATCGCTCGGAGCGCTGATTCTAGCGCGCCGCCGCAGCTTTGCCGTCGCCGTGAGAACGCAAGTCGGCTGCCGCATCCAATACCGCTTTTACAATCTTGTCGTAACCGGTGCATCGGCAGAGATTCCCCGCCAGCGCATACCGCACGTCCGCCTCGTTGGGCTCCGGATTGCGATCGAGTAGGCCCTTCGCCGCCATCAGAAAGCCCGGCGTGCAGATCCCGCATTGCAGGCTGGCGTGCTCGAGGAACTTACGCTGCAGAGAGTGCAGGGTGCCGGTGGTCGCGAGCCCCTCGACGGTGGTGATGCTGCAGCCTTGCGCCTCGACGCCGAGCATCAGGCACGAATCCACCACGCGCCCGTCGACCATCACGCTGCAGGCGCCGCAATCGCCCGTGAGGCATCCTTCTTTCGCGCCGGTCAGCTCGAGGATATCGCGCAGGCTCTCGAGCAGACTTTGGCGCGGCTCGCAGAGGAACTCGACAGTTTCGCCATTAACCTTAGCTTCTACCAGTGTCTTTTTGGACATTTATCTTGTCGCCGTATTTGATTTTCGAGTTAGTTCTTTTTCGCGCGTTCGGCCGCAATCGCAAGCACCCGCCGCGTCAGCACGCCGGTGATGTGGCGTCGATATTCCGCGGTGCCGCGCATGTCGTCGATCGGCGACGTGCACTCACTCGCCAGCCGGCCGGCTTCCGCGAGGGACGCATCGTCGAGCTTCTTGCCCGCCAGCGATTCCGCCGCTTTGGTCGCGACCAGCGGAGTCGCCGCGACCGCCGCGAGTCCTATGCGCGCCGACTTGATCTTCTCGCCGTCGAACGTCACCGCCGCGCCGACTCCGACCACCGCGATATCCATCTCGTTGCGCGGGATGAAGCGCAGATACGCGTCACTCGAATGCGGCGCGGGCGGGGGAATCAGCAGTTCGACCAGCAATTCGCCGGGCTCGAGCACGGTCCGTCCCGGCGATACCACGAACGACTCGACCGGCACCTCGCGCTCGCCCTTCGCGCCGACGATCCGCGCCTTCGCGCCGAGCGCGATCAGCGACGGCGTCGTATCAGCCGCGGGCGATCCATTGCACAGATTGCCGCCGACCGATGCGCGGTTCTGAATCTGCAAGGATCCGATCAGATGCGCCGCCTCGGTCAATCCGGGGTAGTAGCGATGCATCATCTCGCTCTCGTGAATCTCGATACATTGAACGGCCGCGCCGAGGCGAAGTCCCTTCTTCGGATCGAAGGAGAGACTCCGCAGTTCCTTGATTTTTTTTACATCGACCAGATGCTCGGTGCGGCGAACTCCGGCGCGGAGCTGGATAATGATATCCGTGCCGCCGCAGAACGGGCGCGCTTTCTCGCCGTGCGCCTTCAGGATGCTGACTGCCTGCTCGAGCGTGCTTGGGGCTTCGTAATTTATCGCGTGCAAGGGTGGGAAACCTCCGGGGATCGGGCTTACGTTATACCCGACTTTATTCCTTAGCTAGCCTGTTTAAGGCCTTTCGCGGAAAAGGGCAAGCGCGCGCCGTTGGCATCCGCGGCGTTTAGCGTAATCATCAACCGCGGAGGCGCTCCCCACGATGGCTGATCACGTCGTTTTTCTCTTCGATGTCGACAACACGCTGATCGATAACGATCGCATCATCGCCGACATGATGCGTCATCTCGAGCAGGATATCGGCGCCGCGCCGGCCAAAAAATACTGGGAGTACTTCGAGGAAATCCGCGGCGAGCTCGGCTACGCCGATTACCTCGGCGCGCTGCAGCGCTACCGGATCAATAATCCCCGCGACTTTCACATCGTCTCGGTGTCGCGCTTCCTGATGAATTATCACTTCGCCAACCGGCTCATCCCCGGTTCGCTCGACGTACTCGAACGTTCCCAGCAATTCGGCGAAATCGCGATCCTGTCGGACGGCGACATGGTTTTTCAGCCGCTCAAGGTCGAGCGCTCGGGGCTGGACGACGCCGTCGATGGCAAGGTGATGATCTACATTCATAAGGAGCAGGAACTCGACGACGTCGCGGCGCGGTACCCGGCCGACCACTACGTTCTGATCGACGACAAGATTCGAATTTTGGCGGCGGTGAAGAAAGTCTGGGGCGATCGCGTGACGACCGTGTTCCCGCGCCAGGGACATTACGCGACCGATCTGAAGGAAGTCGCCAAGTATCCAGCCGCCGACGTGATGATCGATCGAATCGATCAGATGCTCGAGTACGATCTCGCCCGCCTGCGCGCCTCCACCGGCAAAGCGCTGTGAGTAGATGGCAGCCGTCGCCTGAGAATGACAACGTGGTGAGCGATCACCCGAGAAAATCTTCACAAACTCTGAGAGCACGCGCGCGCCGACGGATCGCAAGCTCTCGCGCGCGCCGGTCTATTTTTCGGGCGGGCGAATTTTTTGCTCGACCATTTCGCCGACTAGTTCCGCGCGCGCTTTCTTGATGTCCATCAGATGATGCGTGCGAGCCTGCGCGATCTCATCGGCTGTGTACGGCTTGAAATCAGCGGGCAGACGGTCCGTGCTGAACGATTTCAGGATCCAGTTCATCACTGCGGCGGTGTCGGCGTTATTCAGCGCCGACTGCGATACGCCTGGCACCGAGATCAAATACTCGCGGCCACCTTTCACCCGCAGAAAATCGGCCGCGTCGCGCAGCGGCGGCGCGGTGCCGGGAATTCCCTCGCCGTGCGGACGATGGCATCCCCAGCAATTCAGCATATAGAGCTGCTCGGGAGGTTCCGCGAGTGCGAACGTCGGCGCGAGCGCGAGCATCACGACGACGACGATCATCGCGCGCCGGCGCGTCATGGCGCGGCCCCATCGACAGGATGCGCCTTTTTCAGCTCATTCATCAGCGACTCGCGGAGGCGCGGAAGCTCGGTGGACGAATCCGGCGTGGCGCGCGCCTGTTTAACTTCTTCCGCAGCGATCGGCGTGAAGTCCTTCGGCAATTTATCCGCGTTGAATTTGGTCAGCACGTAGTTCAACACGTCGGCGATCTCGGCGTCGGGCAACTGCGCGAACGGCGGCATCAGGCCATTGTAAACGATTCCATCCACATCGACCGGTCCGGTCATGCCGCTGAGCGCAACCTGGATCAGGTACCGGCGTCCTTGCTTGAGCTTCAGGTCGGCGCCGATCGAGTTTGCCAGCGGCGGATACATCCCCGGCACGCCCTCCGCGTTCAGCTGATGACAGATCACGCATCGCGCAATGTAAACGTCGGACTCGGCCGCACGACAGGTTGGCGCGAAGAGAATCAGGATCGCGGGAATCGAAAGTACTGCTCCGAGCCTCAACGCCTCATTTGACTCCGACAATTTCCGCGGTCGAGCAATGATAGACCATCGTCGGCGCGCCGAAGCACCAGATCAGATCGCTGTCGAGTTGCGGACGATAGAGCGGCATCTCGCTGATCGTGTTGGCGCAGAGGCATCGCCCGCACGACGTTTTCCCGCAGCAGTCGCGATAGCTGACGATGTAATCGCGGCCGTCGGACGGATGGCGGCAGGTGCCGACCCACGAAGTTGGCGAGGGAGTCGCGCCGGGCGGGCAATCATGCGAGCCGCCGCCGCAGCAAGTGCATAGAAATCCATCGATGGCGCAATATTTCCAATAGTCACACGTCGTGTCGTCCTCGGGGTTGCCTTTGGTATCTTCGGCGCGCGCGGTGGCGGCGACGCGATCGATTGGCAGCAGCGGCAGCATCGACGCGCCGAGCAGCATCCGGCCGAGGTAACTCAGAAAACTGCGGCGCGAACTGCGCTGCGCGACGGCGCGAGCCAGGTTCTCGAAAATCTTATCCATGATGCTGGTTGCCCTTCTCTCCGTTGGCGATCGCGGCCGCTGGCTCCATAGAATCATGCGGATGCAGATTCTTCAGATACTCCTGAATCGAGCCGATTCCCATCTGCTTCGCCGCCACGATGCTCTCGAGATGCTCGCGCGTATTGACTAATCCTTTGGCCCGCACGATTCCCTCGTGATCGATCAACACTGCATACGGAAGTTTACTCACTCGGTAGGTCATTCCAAGCTCAGACGATAGTACAAATGAGTATTGCCCAAGTTGGTATTTGCGGATGAATCCTTCCTGCTCAGACGGTTCGCCGTCGCTGGTGAAAATCAGATCGAGCCATTGCGATTCGGCGGCGACAACCGACTTGACGATCGGCAGAAGTTTTTTGCAAACCGGGCAGGTCGGCGAGACGAACATCAGGAGGCTGCTCCGCAGGTCGTCGCGCGGCGCGCCGAGAGTGAGCGGTTGATGCGCAAGATCGGTCAACTCGAAGACCGGCGAGCGGTCGCCAACTTTGGGGCCTTTGTCCATCGTGAGCGCGCCCATCGGCGCGATTCGTTCGTGCAGCACGCCGATTTGCCGAATCAACGCGAGCACGACCGCTGACAGCGCCAGCACTGCGATCCACAACACGACATGCGAGATGACGAGCGCGTCATGCATCGGCGATCTCCAGGGCGCGCAGATGCGGCGCGTTGGCAACCAGATAATTCGCCGCCGAGTACAACACCGCGAGAGTCGCTGCGGCAAAAGCAATCGTTGCGATATCGAGCGGCGCGAGCGGTCGCTCCGTAGCAGGCAGCATCACGATCGCGAGCATCGCGATCATTGCGGCATTGCGCGCGGGCAGCCACCAACTCAGTTGTTGCCGAAGCGCCGGCCCGAAGCATCCGCAATCGATATTGCGGCGGCCGCGCAGCAGGTTGATCGCGATCGACGCGGTGAAAACGATCAGCAGCATCGAGAGCAGCATCGCGGCGCTACGATGCGTCGCCGGCAGCATCAAGCCGATTGCGCCGGCGATTTCCGCGATCGGCACTGCGCCTGCGACCAGTCCTGAAATCTGCTCTGGGACGATTCGATAGTTCTCGACTGCGCCGTGAAATTCATTCAAGTCGATCAATTTCATTACGGCCGACGCCACGAAGATCAGCGCGAGCGCCACGGAAATCGTCCAGTCGATTGTCGGATCGATCGCGATCATTGCGATGCCACCATGTCGCGCGAGACTACGGCCCGTACGCGAGGAACGGCGTGCCGAGCTGATTCACGACGCCCAAAAATTTGCCATCCGACGCCGTGTATTCCTCCATCTGCGCTTCTTTTAACGCCAGCGCGTAAACGATCGGGTCTTCGTCCTGGCTTGCGTAGATCGAGTAGGCCGGAGTTTTCAGCGCGATCCGGCTGACACGAGTTTTTTTGGCCGCGTCGAAAACCCAGACTTCGTTCCCCGACTGTTTATGCGTCCATTCACCGCCCTGATGCATCAGCACGAAAATGAGTCCTTTCTTTTCGTTCGCCGCGATCGTCTGCCATCCGCCGGGCCGCCATCCGCTGTCTGTCTCGCCCAGCACCGACCATTCAGGCTCCGCGACCGCCTCCGCGCCCGACAGATCGAGCACGTGAATCGCGCCGTGATACGAATCGAAATACGCTTTGGTTCCGATCACCGCCGGCTGATCGAACACTGGATCCTTATTCGGATCGAAGTAGGGCTTGCCCTGCTTTTTTTCCTTGGCGGCGCCGTTGTCGTCGAGCGTAACGATCATGATCGATCCGTCGGCACACATCGAAGAGAACTGGCGATTGGAGGGCGCGAGCACCTGCACGCATCCGGGCGTATCGATCTCGCCGACGAATTTGCGCGCCTTCAAATCGACCACGCTCACCGACGTGGCGGGCGTCATGTTCGCGACCAGGAGAAAGCGGCCGTCCGGCGTGACGGCGGTAGTGTCGCGCTTCGGCACGATCAGAATTCGCTTGGGCGGAATCTCAACCTCGGCCTGGAAATTGAGCGTTTTCGCATCGAAGATCGTGACGACGTCGGTGCGCGTGCCGCGCCATGCGCGCGAGTAGTAGGTATCGATCATGTACATCTCGCGATGGTCCGGCGAAATTTCGAAGTTGCTCAGGTAGCCGCCGCTCAACTGGCCGAGCATCTTGCGCGTGCTGCCGTCGATGATGTCAAGTTTCGCGACGGTCGTGGTCGGAAAGCCGGCGTCGAGCACGAACACCCATTTCGGCTCCGGCTCGGGCAGAACTTTGGTCGTCATCTCGTCGGGCGGCAATTGCGCGCGCGCGGGCGCGATGAAAGTTGGAATCGCGAGAAACAGCGCCAGCACGATGCTCGATGCTTTAATCATAAGAAGTCGGCCCTTCGGTTGAACCTGCATAATATGCGCGGTCGCGCACGGTCAAGGCAAAGTCCTCGCCGGAAAAAATTGAGGCAGGCGAAATGCTTGCCTCGTGCGAATTGTCCGGCGATCGCGCGGCTCAGCGATGCGCGTCGGTACCGCGCGACACTTCCATCCAGGCCTTGATCAGATCGTCGGCTTCGTCGGGCTCGAGTCGGCCTTCCTTGACCGCGGCGAGGATGTCCATGATCGCGTCTTCGCTCTTTAGTTTCTCAGTCGCGCCGGGCCTCGCCGACGCCGATGCGGATTTTTCTTCGGCCGCTTTGGACGCAGCGGGCGATTTCGGCGATTCGTCCTCGCCGCTCGACCATCGCTCGCGCGCCGCGGTGCGGATCGTATCGCGCATCTCGCGCGCCGCCGCACGGACCCGATCGCGCATCTCGCCCCGCGCCTCGCGCGTACCGCCTCGGACGGCTTGCGAAACCAGTTCGCCGATTTCCTTGCCGAGCCGCGACAATTTTTCGCCTGCGTCGGCGGGTACGGATTTCTCGATCTCGCCGAATGCGCGCTCGACTTCGCGCAGTCCCTGCGACACGCTGCGTTTGACGTCGCGAATGATTCCAGTCGGCAGCGGGCCGGTGTCCGCGACGAATTTGCCCGCCGCGTCCATCACGGTGCGCACGAAAGCGGGAACGTCCTCGCCGATTTCGCGCGCCAACTCTTCGAACGGCGCGCCGAAAGCGCGGCCGAAGCCGCGATCGCCGCGGCCGTGGAAATCACGCTCGCGCGATCCGGCCATCGCGACGATGATGTCGGCGACCTTGGTTTCGATTGTGAGTTTCAAGCGGCCACCCTCGGCGTTTTCAGCACTCGCGATTTCGGGTCCGATCGTCCCGTGCACGTGATTGCGGCCGCGCCATTTGAATTGCGCGTCGTCGATTCCATAGGTGCGGATGCGCCCCCATCCGGACGCCGCGTCGAATTCGATCGACGACTTGTCATCCACATCGACGCTGACTCGCCCGCGGCTTCTGATGCTCCACGATTTGCCCGCGGGATACGGACCGCTCAGATCGATCGCGCCGCCAACTTCTTCGAGCGTGAGTGCGCCGCCGACTTTTCCGATTCGCACATTGCCGCCGACGAATCCGACGCCGACTTCCCCGCCGACGCCATCGACTGCGAGCTTGCCGCCGATTTTGCCGGCCCGGAGCGCGCCGCTCAGACTCTGCGCGCGGAGTTTTCCGCCGACGACGCCGGCTTCGACCTCGGTCGCGGTTTCGACTTCGAGATTTCCACCGACCAGCCGCGAGATGAACGGTCCGCGGAGTTCATTCAGGCGCACGGCGCCGGAGATTTTTTCGATTGCGATTTCGCCCTCGACGCCGCGGCAGTAAAAATCGCCGGCGACGCCCCTCAGACTGATCGAGCGCGAGGATTCCACGTTCAGCGAGCCGCTGATTTTGCGGCCCTCGACGCTGCCGGATTCCTTGAGCGAGAAATTGCCGGCCACCGAGTCGCGAATCGTGACAGCGCCGATTCGCCGCGCGTGAAAATTGCCGCGCACGCGGGTGAGAAACAGCGGCGCCGCGAAATCCGACGCGTCCAGATTGCCCGCGACATCCTCGACGTCGATCGCGACGCCGGGCGGAATCGATATGGTCGCGTTTGAGCGCGTCGAGATCTCGACGACGTTCGCATTGCGGATGATCTCGGGCGCATCACTGGAATCGACTATAACTTTGCCCGATTCGGACGACTCCGCGCCGCGCAGTTTCAAATTTCCATCGACGCGAACCACGCGGATCGATTCGACGCCTTCAAGAATCGTTTCTGCCATGGCTGTTCCTCCCTCAGTGGCGCGCGCAGCTAGTCCTTATCAATGGTGCTTTCGTTCAGCGCGGCCAGCGCTTCCTCGGGCGTGAGTTTGCCCGCCTTCAAATCGGCCAGCACGGTCCGCCGGCGTGGCGCGGCTTGATCGGGGACATCGTCGCTCGCCGCCTTGCCGGGGTAGCCGAGCGAGCGGATCACGTCGTCGAGGCGCGCGCGAACCGTGGGATACGAGATGCCGAGTTCGCGTTCGACTTCGCGGATGATGCCGCGGTTCTTGACGAAGACCTCGACGAAATCGATTTGCGCAGGCGTGAGCTTCAGAAGCGCGGGCATCGCAAAGTCGCCGTCGAGGGTGATCGAGCAGGCGGGGCATCTGAGGCGATTTACCGTGAGGTCGCCGTCGCAAGATGGACATTTAAGGATGATTGGCCGCATTGGTGATATATTGAATCCAGAAATTAAGATTGTCAAGTATTAAATTGATAATCTTAAGTTTTAGGCTTGCGGGGAGCTTTTCCCGTTGAGATCCATCGACTCCGGCAGCCTACGCTCGGGATGACGGAGGATAGCAGCCTCCGCTGGGGAAAATACGTTTGTCTTGCTTAGCTTTTTGGGGGAGCCGGATGCTGCTGGCTCAGGCAATGCACCGAGCCGAGGCCCCATACGAGGTCAGTCGAAGGCACGCCGACGACGCGGCGGCCGGGAAACAATCGCGCGAGCGTCGCGGCGGCGACGCTGTCCTGCTGGCAGTCGAAAGTCGGCATCACGATGCCGCCATTCGCGATGTAGAAATTCGCGTACGAGGCGGGCAGGCGAGTGCCGTCGTAGATGATCGCGGGGGGCATCGGCATCGTCTCGATTTGAAACGGGCGCCCATCCTGATCGGTCATCTGCTTCAGCCGATCGAAGTGTTCGCGCAGCACGCCGTAATTCTCGTCGGCGGGATCATCCTCGAGCACGGTGACGATCGTGTCGGGCGCGACGAAGCGCGCGAGGTCGTCGATATGCCCGTCGGTGTCGTCGCCGGCAATCCCGTCGCCGAGCCACAGCACCTTTGCGACACCGAGATAGGTCTTCAGGAAATCTTCGATCTCGGCGCGGGTCAGTTCCGGATTCCGATTCGGATTGAGCAGGCACGATTCGGTAGTAAGCAACGTGCCCTCGCCGTTGACGTCGATCGAACCGCCTTCGAGGACCATCGGCGCCTCGATCATCTCGAAATTGAAACGCGCTCCGAGCTTTTGCGGCACGACGTCGTCGAGATCGAACGCGCCGTATTTCTGGCCCCATGAATTGAATCGCCAGTCGAGCGCGATTTGATTCGGTCCGGCGCCCGCGTCGTCGACGCGATTTACAAAGATCGGACCGTGATCGCGCGCCCACGAATCATTGGTCGGTATCGCGAAGATTTCGATGCGCCGCAAAATCGCATCACCATTCCGATCGATGCGCCGCGCCGCGTCCGCAATCATCGCGCGCACGCCGCCGATTTCCGACTCATCCTGTACCATCAAACGAATCGCTTCGAAGCTCGCGATCGCGGCGACCATGTGCGCGTAGAGCGGCGGAATCGCGTCGAACTTGCCCGGCCAGGTCTCGACGTTGTGCGGCCAGACGAGGTAGCAGGCAAGATGCGGCGCCCATTCGGGGGGCATCCGGTACGCGCCAAGCGCGCGGCGATGCTCGGCGGGAATTCGATTCACGGCTTCACGGCTGGCGATTCACGAGCGGAATCGGCGCGTGAGATCGTGGTAGGCGTCGATTCGGCGATCGCGCAGGAACGGCCAACTGCGCCGCGTTTCTTCGATTTTTTTAAGATCGCATTCGACCACTAGCGTCTCTTCGTCGCTGCCGCCGGCGCGCGCGATCACCTGTCCGAACGGATCGGCGACGAACGAATCGCCCCAGAATTCGAGCTCGCCCTCGATTCCGACCCGGTTGACCGCCGCGACGAATACGCCGTTGGCGATTGCGTGGCTGCGCTGAATCGTCTCCCATGCATCGCGCTGAACGGGACGGACGCCGGCGGGCTCGCCGTGCCACCATCCGATCGCGGTGGGATAGAAAATAATCTGCGCACCCGCCATCGCGGTCAAACGCGCCGCCTCGGGAAACCACTGATCCCAGCATACGAGCACGCCGACCGAGGCGTGCGCGGTGGGATGCGCGCCAAAATCGAGGTCGCCGGGCGTGAAATAGTATTTTTCGTAGAAGCGCGGATCGTCGGGGATATGCATCTTGCGATAGCGCCCCGCGATCTCGCCGGTCTCGTCGATGACGACCGAAGTGTTGTGATAAACGCCCGCGGCGCGGCGCTCGAACAGCGACGCTATGATCGAAATCTTGCGCGACTTGGCGATTTTGCCGAGCGCTTCGGTCGAGGGTCCGGGAATCGGCTCGGCGAGTTCGAATGCGGCCTGGTCCTCGGTCTGACACGGGTAGTGCGAGCGAAAAAGTTCCTGCGTGCAGACGATTTGAGCGCCGCGCGCGGCGGCTTCCTCGATTTTGGCGATCGCTTTATCGAGATTGAGGTGCGGCTCGGGCGCGCAGCTCATCTGGATTAGCCCGATCGCGACCGTGTCGATCTCCGTCGCCATGTCCAAGTTGATAGCAACCACCGCCGCTTCATGCCACCGCGGGCACGAATCGCGATGAATCGACGCCGATCGCTCGTCCACGCGGGGTTGCATAACTCGCGTCTGTGATATTGTAATGATGCGCGCAAAATCGATCGCGCATGGAGCAACTTTTCGAAGCTGCCTGCCGCTGATAGCCGGGTCCTGCGCAAGGGAAGGCCGCGAACCCCGCCAGGTCCGGAAGGAAGCAACGGCACCGGCTGCAACCCTGTGCCGCAGGGGTGCCTGGCTATCATCCGACGGGCAGCTTCGATCTGATATTTCGCGATGGCCGAGACCCCGACACATCTGGTACTCCCGCGCAAATGGCGGCCCGAGCAATTCTCCGAACTGGTCGGCCAATCGCACGTGACGCGCACGCTCAGCGAGGCGCTTAGGCGTGGGCGAATCGCGCACGCGTTCCTCTTCACCGGGATTCGCGGCGTCGGCAAGACGACTGCGGCGCGCATCCTCGCGCGATGCCTCAACTGCGAGAAGGGTCCGACGCCCGAGCCGTGCGGCGAATGCGCGGCGTGCGTCGAGATTCGCGCGGGCCGCGCGCTCGACGTGAGCGAGATCGACGGCGCCACCTATCGCAAGATCGACGACGCGCGCGCGATCATCGAGAATCTCAGCTACCGGCCCGCGCGCGATCGATTCAAGATTTATATTATCGACGAAGCGCATCAACTGACCGACCAGGCCTTCAACGCGCTGCTGAAAACGCTCGAGGAGCCGCCGCCGCACGTCAAGTTTATTTTGGCGACGACTGAGCCGCAGAAGATGCCCGAGACGATTCTCTCGCGGCTGCAGCGCTACGATTTTCGCCGCATCCCATACGCGACGATTCTCGAGCGGCTGAAGGATCTAGCGCATCGCGAGGAGATCGAGATCGAGGAGTCGGCGCTGAGATTGGTCGCGCGAGAAGCTGGTGGCAGCATGCGCGACGGCGAGCGGATGCTCGAGACAGCGATCGCGACTTCGGCCGGCAAAGTGACGGAGACGGAAGTCGCATCGTCGCTCGGCGTCGCGAGCCGCACCGCGGTGCTCAAGATCACCGACGCGATTCTCGATAAGAACGCCGCCGAAGCGCTGCGCGGTGTGCGCGAACTCGCAAATCGCGGCGCCAACCTCGAATCGCTCGGCCGCGATTTGCTCGAGACGCTCCGAAATCTCGCGATCGCGAAGCTGCCGGCAACTGACTCGCAGAGCGCGCTCGACGACATCCCGGATCACGAAGTCGCGGAATTGAAGCGGCTCGCGGGCCGCGCCAGCGCGCGCGATATCATGCGCCTCTTTCATCTGATGGCCGAATCGCAGGAGCAGCTTATCCGCTCGCCGTATCCGGACCTGCTGCTCGAGATGGCCGTGGTGCGGATGGCGTCGCTGGCGGCGGTGATCGATGCGGATGAGTTGCTGCGCGCGATCGGATCGAGCGGCGCGGCACCGCAGTCGTCGTCGGGCGGAGGCAGCAGCGGAGGATCGCGCGGCGGCGCGCCTCCAGAGCCGCCGGCGAAGGAGCCCGCCTCGGGCACGCGCCGGCTCCGCGTCGAGGGCGAAGTCAAAGCCGACGCGCCGCTCAGAAAGCCGCTGGCGCCTGATAGCGGCGCTCGCGATCTGCCCGAACTGCGCGATTTCATTCGCTCGCGCCGTGCTGCGCTGGCGGGCTTCATGGAGCAGGGCGCGGGTCTCGCGATTGCGGGCAACCTGCTGACGCTGTCTGCGCGCAACGACATCTATATTCGATATCTGAACGACAACAAGTCGGCGATCGCGGATCTCGCGAGCGAACATTTCGGCCGCAAAATCCGCGTCGAGCTTTCGACTGAAGGCCTCGCGTTCGCGGCGTCGAGCGGCACCGGGAATCGCGCGCCGACGACGCCAACTTCGTCGAATGAATCTCCGCGCGAGCCGGAACGTGCGGCGCCCGCTGCGATGCAGGCATCGAAGGCGGCGATCGCACCTGCGCGATCGGCTGAGTCATCGCAGAATCGAATCGACAGGCTGCCGCTCAAAAAAAATAATGGAATCGCGTCCGCGGCCACAAATGCGACCGCGCCGCTGCGCGCGGCGACGCCCGAAGAAAAGCAGGCGGTGCTGACGGATCCGGCGGTGCGGCGAATTTTCGACTCGCTCGACGCGCGCCTGGTCGAGCTCAAAGTACCGACTTCCAACTCGAGCGTGGCCGAAAAAGGCGGCGCCGATATCGATTCAAAGTAGAAGGCGTCGCGGTTCAGGGGACCCGCGGCGGGGAGTGAGATAGATCGTGGCACAAATGGATTTGGCGGCGCTGATGCAACAGGCGCAAGCGCTGCAAGCGAAGATGCAGGAGATGCAGGAAGCGGCGGCGGCCAAGACCGTCGAGGCGCAATCGGGCGGCGGGATGGTGCGGGTGGTGGTGGACGGCACGATGCGCGTGCGCAAAATCGAAATCGATCATGCGATCGTGGCCGCGGGCGACAAATCGATGCTCGAAGATTTGATCCAGGTCGCGGTCAACGACGGAATCGCGCGCGCGCAACAACTGCTCGCCGAGGAGATGGGCAAGCTCGGGCCGCTCGGCAATCTCAAGATTCCCGGTTTCGGCGCCGAATGACGGAGCGCGCAATGACGGAGCCCGCAACTGGGGAGTCCGATTGATGGCGGAGAATCTGAAGCGTCAGGACGGCCTGCCGCCCGCGATGGCGCGACTCGTCAAGGAACTCTCACGCTTGCCGGGTATCGGCGAGAAGACCGCTGCGCGGCTCGCGTTCAATCTGCTGAATCGTCCGCGCGACCAAGTGATCGCGCTCGCGGAGTCGCTGCTCGAAATGAAAGAGCGGATCGGTCTCTGCGCGGAATGCTTCGGGCTGTCGGATCATCCGCGATGCCAAATCTGCGACGATGCGGCGCGCGAGCGCGATGTGATCTGCGTGGTCGAGGGGCCGGCAGACTTGATGGCGATCGAGCGCGCGCGAAGTTTCAACGGCGTCTATCACGTGCTGAACGGCGCGCTCGCGCCGCTCGACGGAATCGGCCCCGACGATGTCAAGATGAAGGAACTGTTCGCGCGCGTCGATCCGCCGGCCGGAATCCGCGAAGTGATCATCGCGACTAACGCGACGGTCGAAGGCGAGGCGACGGCGCTCTATATCGCGCGGATGCTGAAACCGCTCGGCGTGAAGATCACGCGCCTCGCGCGCGGATTGCCGGCGGGCGGCGATCTTGAATACAGCGACTCCGCGACCTTGACCAGCGCGCTCAGCGGCCGCCGCGAACTGTAACCGCGCTACCTGAAATCTCGGCGCGATGCTAATCTAGGTTCGTGATCGAACTACCAATCATTCTGGTCCCTGGCGAGGACGGTTACATCGTCGCCGAGTGCCCGATCATTCCGGGATGCATCAGCCAGGGCCGCAATCGCGAAGAAGCGCTCGACAATATCCGCGAAGCAATCGAGCTCTGCCTGGAGAATCGCGAGAGCGAAGGTTGGGAACTGCCGAGCGACTATGAAGTCGTGCGACTCCCGCTGCACGGCTGAGATGTGCCGCCCGCTGCTGGTTTACCGGTAATTTCAGGAGCAGTTTGCATCACTGCGCTCAAGAAACTTGGCTATCGGCAAGCTCGGCAGAAAGGCAGTCACGTTCGATTGGTTTGCGAAAATCGTGGTCCCGTCACTGTTCCTCTTCACGCGACGCTTGACCGGGGAACTTTACGTGCGATCATTCGCACTGTCGAAATAACGGTCGAGGAATTCACCGCTCTAATCTGATCCCATCAATTCAAATACCCAACGTTCCTAATCCACTTGCGATGAAGAATACGAAAATCGTTGCCAGGGTTGGCGCCGCGATGCTGGCGCCAATTTTCACAGTGGCGATATCCGCCTGCGGCAAGTCCGCGCCGCGCACGCCCGCGATGCAGGGGCGAATCGTTTACATGACCAACTGCGTCGTGTGCCACAACGCCGACCCGAATCTGGCCGGCAGCCAGGGACCGCCGATCGCGGGTTCATCGCGCGAGCTGGTCGAGGATCGCGTGCTTAATCTGCAGTATCCGCCGGGCTACACGCCCAAGCGCACGACCCATGCGATGCGCGCGTTGCCGCAGCTCGCCGGCCAGATCGACAATATCGTCGCGTTCCTCGACGAAGCGGCGAAGCAGAAGAAGTAGCGCGGCAAATTCCTGCGCCGAAAAAAGAGCCGTGGATCTCGTTTCCACGGCTCTCGTCGATTCGCGAAATTTCTGTGCTAGTGGCAGGTCACCCAGATCACGACAATCAAAACCAGCCAGAGGGCCAAGCCTGAGTGAATCGTCCCGGAAATCGAATCAAGCGGCTTCTTGGTCGGGCCTTGCGTGCCGACGAGCGCATTCGCCTCGACGATCGCGAGTATGATCAGCGTAATCACCAGCCACGCCGTGAGGCCGCCCGAGGTCGCCTCGTTGAACAGATTGTAGTGGCTCGCGGCGCCCATAAAGAACAGCATCGGAATTGAGAACAAAGTGTTGGTGCGCGAAGCGAGCGCCGCGCGCCTTCCAGCGGGCGCCGCCGCGGGATTCGCCGCCGCGCCGCCTGCGGTCGCGACCGCGTTGGCGATAATTATTTTCTGATTGGGCCAGATGACGAACCACACGTTGGCCCACATAATAAGTCCCATGAAACCGCCGGTGAAGATCGCGACCGTCCACGGCGTCATCGCGTAGTTGAGGCGCATCGCCCACCACATCAGCAGGTAGAGCAAGCCGAAAATAACCGTGCCCATCGCGCCCCAGCGGAACCACCAGAGCGCGCGCGGCACCAGTTTCTGGATCGCGCCGCTGCGCACCGCCGGATCGGTTTCGCCGAAAAACGGCGTCTGTACCAGGTTGAAATAATAGAGCAAGCCGATCCACGTGATGCCGAAAAGGAAGTGCAGCCATCGGAGCAGCATCAGGGTAAGGTCCATCAATTATCCTCCTCGTCCGTTGTGATCCCCCGCGTAGTACAGCGACTTGTTTTTCACAGCATCGGGGCTTTTGCAACAGCCCGCCGACCAGCAGCACGATAGCGCCTCGATTTGGCGAACTACGCAATAGCCAATGTGACGAGCTACAGAAGTAGCCAATCTGAATAGTCAGTTACGAAGCAGCGAACTCAACTGAGTAATCGCGCGCGGCCACGCCGACCGAAATTTGCTCCGATGCGGAATCGTGCAGTACAATTCTGGTAGGCACTGGCAGCCTGCCGCCGAGCGCAATCAACGACGAATCGCCTGCAGGAAATCAACCCCCATACCGCGTCCGGCATCATTGCCGATGCGAAAGGACGGTCTTTTACTATGGCCTTTGAACTTCCCCCGCTTCCCTACTCGATGGACGCGCTCCAACCTTACATCTCGGCGGAGACGCTCGAATATCATCACGGCAAGCATCACGTGGCCTACGTGAAGAAGGCGAATGAGCTGGTCGCGAAGAGCAAGTTCGCCAACGCCTCGCTCGAGGAGATCCTGAAAACCGCCGAGCCGGGTCCGCTCTTCAATAACGTCGAGCAGCACTACAATCATTCGTTCTACTGGAAGACTCTTGCCCCGAAGGCTGGCGGCGAGCCGAAAGGACCGATCGCCGACGCGATCAAGCAAGCGTTCGGCAGCTTCGCGGCGTTCAAGAAAAAATTCAGCAAGGCGGCCGACGAGCATTTCGGCAGCGGATGGGCCTGGCTGATACGGAACTCGAGCGGCGCACTCGAAGTGGTATCGACGCACGACGCCGGATGCCCGATTCGGCAAGGGCAGACGCCGATCATCACGTGCGACGTGTGGGAGCACGCGTATTACATCGATTATCGCAACGAGCGTCCCAAATACGTCGAAGGATTCTGGAATCTGGTGAACTGGGAATTCGCGAACAAAAATCTGAAATAGACGCGGTGCCGATTTCGCTTTGCGGGACCAATTCTCCGTACTAGAGTCGGCTTGATATCGCGACTCGGAAGTGCGCGACAGAAGGAGAATCCCGCAATGCAGCAGCTCGAAAATCGCGTGGCGATCATCACCGGCGGCACTGGCGCTCTCGGCCGCGCCGTGAGCGAGAACTTTCTGACGGCGGGCGCGCGCGTCGCGATTCCATGGGTCGTCGAAGCGGAAGTGCCGATGCTCGAGGCTCAGCTCGGCAACCGGTTTCCCTCGTCCGCGACCTTCCTCAAGAAGGCCGACGTATGCGACGAGAAACTGTTCGGCGATTTCGCCGCCGAAGTCGAATCGAAGTGGGGCAAGATCGACATTCTCGTGAACCTCGTCGGCGGTTTCTGGGGCGGTTCATCGATCGCTCAGACGAGCATGGCAGAATGGCAGGCGATGTTCGATCTGAACGTCAAGCCGACTTTTATCTGCTGCAAAACGGTCGCGCCGATCATGCAGAAAAACAAGTGGGGCCGAATCGTATCGGTGACCTCGCGCACCGGCCTGCTCGGCGCCGGCGACTACGCCGCGTACGCGGTCGCGAAGGGCGCAATCGCGACGTTTACCGTGTCGCTTGCCGAAGAACTGCTCGCCGACGGCGTGATGGTCAATGCGATCGCGCCTAGCACGATCGACACTGAAGCGAATCGCAAGGCGATGCCCAATGCGAAGCATGAGAAATGGGTGAAGCCCGAGGATATCGCGCGGACGCTCAATTTTCTCTGCTCGGACGATTGCCGCGTGACGTCGGGCGCGATCGTCCCGGTTTACGGCAAGGCCTGAGAAACAGGTCTGCGACGATCAGTGGCCCGGGTCGGGATTCGATACCGCGAGCCGGAGCCGCGGCCGAAGCGGCAATGCGAGGCGAGCGGCTATTACTCGATACACGTCGGCGCTGAACGCCATCCCGACGTGACTGCCGAGCACTTCGACGTTCTCGATCGTCGGCGCGTCGGAGTTATCGACGCAACTTTGCCAATGCACCACGCCATCGGTGCGCGAGTACACCACCGTGGTCGGCACGTCTTTCGGCGAAGTCTCGCTCATTCGCAATCCGCATGAGCACGCTTCGCTGAGGCATCTTTCGGCTTTGCCGCGGATGCGCGCCATCGAACGCGCCACCGCCGCGACCGCGTGATTGGAAGAATCGCGTGGCCATCGGATCGGAGAACCCAGAGTGATCACGCGCTCGACCAGTTGTGGATTGCGATGAGCCAGTTCGCGCGCGTAGATGCCGCCGAGGCTATGCCCAATTACCACGATCGGAGAATCCCACCGATCGGCGGTGCGAGCGAGCCGACTGCTCAGATGTTCGACCGATTCGCGCGGACACTGCGAGTTCGACCAGATCCCGGCAAAAACCGCGCGATGCCCCAGCCAGCGACAAAAATTTGCCATCGGCGCGAGCGTCACGTCACCCGCCATGAAGCCTGGGATCAGCATCACCGTTTTGCTGTTGGCGCGCTCAACGCGCGGCCACGGATAGCTGAGCGCGCCGAGCCAGAATAGCGAAGCCTCGAACGGAAAGCGCAGTTCGCCGAGCGAATCGAGCAAGGAGGGACGCTGTGGTTCTGCTTCCTCTGGATTGTCCGTCATGGCGTATGCTTGTGCCATCGGTGATCTAGCTCAGCAGCTCGCACCGGCAACGACGGGGAGACTATTCGTTCGCGGGGCGAAACCGCAGCCACAATCAACCCATCCACAACCATAACATAACCATTTTGTTGCGAAATCTTCAATCGAAAACTCTGCTATAGAAATGAGCATAACCAGTGCCATGAATATCTGCATATGACCGCCGAACAGGCGCTTGAAATAAGGCGCAAATTGGGCGAAATAACCTGATTGCGAGGTGACCTGTGGAATTCGGTATCCAAATTGCGAATATGCCCCCGGCCAGGTTTCGCGAAATCGCGCAAACCGCCGAGGGCCTCGGCTTCGATCTGATCCTCTTTCCGGATCATATCGTGATGGAAGGTCCGGAGCGGCAGATGGATCCGCACGCGCTCGCTTACGATCATATCGCGGTGGCCGCGGCGCTGATGGAGGCGACCAAAAAAATCCGTATCGGGCACCTCGTGCTGTGCAACCTGTTTCGCCATCCGGCGATCACCGCGCAAAGCCTGATGACGCTGGATCACTTAAGCAATGGCCGATTGATCGCAGGCCTCGGCACCGGATGGACTGAGACGGAATTCAGGATGACGGGAATCAGCTTCCCGCCGATCGCGGAGCGGCTCCGGATGCTCGACGAAGCGCTGACCTGTATCCGCTCACTGTGGAGTAACGAGCAGACCAATTTCGACGGCGAGTTCTATCATCTGAAGGACGCGATCCTGTGGCCCAAGCCGATCCAGAAGCCGTATCCGCCGATTCTGCTCGGCGGCGGCGGCAAGGGATTGCTGCGAATCGCGGCTAAGCATGCCGATATCGTGAATATCATCTCGGAAGCGGGCAAAATGGGGCACATCTCGCTCGAGTACATCCGCAAGATGACCACCGACGCCTTTCGCGAGAAGGCCGATTTCGTGCGCGCCGAAGCGAAGAAACATGGCCGCAATCCCGCCGCGATCCGCTTGAGCAATGCTATCTTCGCGCCGACGGTCACCGAGACTCGCGAAGAAGGCCGTCAGGCTGCCGAGATGATGGCGCAGATGTTCGGAATGAGCGTTGATGCGGTCAGGCAATCGCCGCTCGCGCTGATCGGTACGCCCGACGAATGCGTCGTCGAGTTGAAGCGCCGCGCCAAGGAATGGGACGTGACGCAATTCATCTTTTCGGGTCCGATCGGCCAGGATGAAAAGGGGCTCCGCCGGCTCCGCGAAGATATCCTGGCGCACGTGTAGCAAGGGAAGCGCGAAAAGAAAAGAGGGGAGAAATCTGCGAAACCCCTCACGGGTTTCGCGCTTCCTGGGGCGATAATATGCGCGCTCCGCGCTGATAATAGCATCCTGAAAAGCGCGGCAGCGATGACGAGTCTCGCTCCCCCCGCAGCGCGCGATCGCCCGGGTAGAGCGGGCGTCCCTGCCCGCCGCTGATTGCCGGCGCCGATGCAATCGCACAATATCTACGCCGCATCGCTTGCCCCGACGCATGCATTCCGCGTCAATGCTCCGCCAGCATCGCCGCCACGCAATTCGGAGGCGGGCAGGGACGCCCGCCCTACCCACTTTTGAGCGAAGGCTGCCGGAGTCGAAGGATCCCTTGCGCTCCTTTCTGTCATTCCCGCGCGATGGCTGCCGCGCGAGGAATCCCGGATCTTTTGCGGATATCGTGCGATTAAATGTTGAACGACAGCGCGTGCTTGCGCTTGTCGGCGAGCGATTGCAGCGTCGCCGTGCGCAGGATCGAATTGACCGTATCGCGCACCTCGCGCCACACGTCGCGCATCGCGCACGCTTGCTCGCGCGGGCAGTTCGCCGAGTTTTCCTCGAGGCATTCGACCGGGACGTAGTCGCCCTCGACGATCTCGACCACGTCGGCCATCGTGATTCGCGACGGCGGCTTGGCGAGCATGTAGCCGCCGCTCGGTCCCTTCTGGCTGGCGACCAGGCCGCCGCGTTTAAGCTCGATCAAGAGCCGCCGCAAGTAGTTCTCCGGGATGTCCTGGGTCTCGGCGATCTCCTCGACCCGGATCGGGATGTTCGATGGATACCGCTCCGCCAGATGCAGCAAAGCCTTCAGGGAATAATCAACGCCGACGCCGAATTTCATCTTTGATCCAACGCCTTTGTAGCATATCGTCCGAATAGATGGAATAGACGACCGACTTTGTCATCTAATTAATTGACTAAGTTACTCACACTAGTTATGTTTTACCTACTCGCGCCCATCAAAGAGGTGCAAGCAAGCATCCTGTAGAGGAACGCTGTAGTGCCGAGGAAAGAACCACAATCCTGGGAAATGGTCTTGAAGCGCAACTCGGTCGAGCGCCTCAAGCACGAACTGTTTCCCACCGAACTCGCCGGCCAATGGAATCGCCTGGCCGAGACCTCGTACGAGAAGCTGCCCGAGGAAGATATCGTGCGTCTGCAGTGGTTCGGCATGTACCACGACAAGCCGAAGATCGGCACCTTCATGATGCGCGTGAAAATTCCGAGCGGCATCCTGAGCGCCGACGGGCTCCGCGCGATCGGCGAGATTTCCGAGACCTACGGACGCGACCAGGGCGAGCTCACGACGCGCCAGAACTTCCAGCTTCATTACATCACGCTCGATAAATTTCCCGAGATTCTCGAGCGCCTGAAGCGCGTCGGGCTCACCACGATGGGCGGCTGCGGCGACGTGGTGCGCAATATCACCGGATGTCCCGTCGCGGGCGTCGATCACGACGAGCTGTTTGACGTGACGCCGCTGATCGCAGAGGCGGCCGGCTTCTTTTACGGCAATCGCGAGTACTCGGATTTGCCGCGCAAGCACAAGATTACGATCGCGGCGTGCCGCTATCACTGCAATGCGCCGGAAATTAATTGCGTCGCGCTGATCGGGATGGTCCGCGACGGCCGCGAAGGATTCGCAGTGCGGGTCGGCGGCGGGCAATCCTCGACGCCGCGCCTCGCACGACATCTTGGCGTGTTCATCACGCGCGAACAGGCGATGCCCGTGATGCGCGCGATCATCGACGTGTGGAAAGGCACCACCGAGTACCGCATCTCGCGGGTCAAGGCGCGCCTCAAGTTCATGATCGACGATTACGGCCCCGCGGAGTTCCGCAAGCTGGTCGAGGCGCGGCTCGGTTACGCGCTCGAGGATCTCGCCGAGACGCCGCTTCCTGACGATGAAAGCGATCACATGGGAATCAGCGCGCAGAAGCAGGACGGCCGCCACTACGCGGGCTTTCCGGTGTACCTAGGCCTGATGAGCGGGCGTCAGATGCGCGCGATCGCAGACCTGGTCGGATCGTTCGGCGGCGATATCCGGCTCACGCGCCGGCAGAATTTCATCATCACGGGAATCCCGACAGCGCAACTCGACGACGTGATCGCAAAGGTCGGCGAGATCGGATTTCCACTCAGCGCGAACGGCCTCTATGCGTCATCGATCGGATGCATCGGCGATCCGCATTGCAACTACGCGGTGACGCCGACCAAGACCAAGCTCGCGACGATTATCGAGCGCCTGGTGGCCGAGTTTGGCGAACAGGTCGGCGGCCTGAAGCTCAATCTCGACGGATGCCCGCATGCGTGCGCGCAGCATTGGACCGGCGATATCGGGCTGCAGGGCACCACCGGACGCGGGCCGAACGGCGAGCCACTCGAGGCCTTCGATATCATCCTGCGCGGCGGACTCGGCAGGGACGCGGCAATCGGCAAGCCGGTGCTGCGCCGCGTGCCGTCCGCGATGGTCGAAGATCAGGTGACCCGCCTCTTCGGCGCATACCTCGAACGACGACAAGCGGGCGAGTCCTTCACGCGCTTTTGCGTGCGGACCTCCGACGCGGAATTGACCTCAATCGCAAACGGCAACGCAATCGGCGCTGACGCCGCCGCCTGAACCTCCTCTGAGGACTGTCTGATGGCTCTGCAAATCGAATTGGACGAACAGGTCGAAACTCCCAAGCTCAGCCTGATCATGGATGAACTCGAGGCGGGTGAAGCCGCCGTCGAGCTCGACGACCGGGACCCGCAAGCAGTCATCGCGTGGGCGATCGATCGCTTCGGCAGCGAGCTCGCGATCTGCTCGAGCTTCCAGGCCGAGGGCTGCCTGCTGATCGACATGGCGTGGCGAATCGATCCGAAGATTCGCGTCTTCACGATCGATACCGGCCGCCAGCCGCAAGAGACTTACGACTTGATCGACAAGGTGCGCGATCGCTACGGGATCAATACCGAAATTTTCCTGCCGGAAACGAAAGTGGTCGAGCAGATGGTCACCAAGCACGGCAACAACCTCTTCTACCGCGACGTCAATCTGCGCCTGCTGTGCTGCCAGGTGCGCAAGGTGCTGCCGCTCCGCCGCGCGCTGATGAACTACAGCGCCTGGATGACGGGGCTGCGCCGCGATCAGTGGGCGACCCGCTCGAACATCCGCAAGATCGAGATCGATCACGATCACGGCGGAATCGTGAAGCTCGCGCCGCTAGCCGACTGGACCGAAGACGAAGTGTGGGACTACATCCGCGCCAACGACGTTCCCTACAACGCGCTCTACGACAAGGGCTACAAGTCGATCGGATGCGGTCCATGCACGCGCTCGGTCGGCGAGGGCCAGGACGCGCGCGCCGGCCGCTGGTGGTGGGAAACCGGCGCGCCGAAGGAATGCGGGATGCATTGCGCGATCGAGACCGGCGGCTTCGAGCATGAGTTGGCGGCACTGCTCGGGCGCAACGGCAACGGGCATTCGAACGGAGGCGTTTAGAACGATGTCGAGCGACGACGAACCCAAAACGGGTGAGCCGATAACGCTCGACACTCTGCAGCACGATCTCCTGGTTCCGCAAATCCAGGCATTCCTCGAAGCGACCAATGACCCGCAGGCGCGCGAAGTCTATGGCGCGCTCGCGGCGGCGATCGATCGCCTCGAAGTACCTCCAGAGCTCGCGGCGCGGCTCGGCGCGATCGTCGAAGTCGCCCTGACCAGCGGGCGTATCCGCAAACTCTTCGGCCCCGGCGCGGAACTATCGCTGAGCGCGCTCTTCATGAAGACGCCGCGCGGCCGCGAGATCGCGCAATCGCTCGGCGAACTGAACAGGGCGCTCGCGACGCTGAAGGATCAGACAGTCGAGCAGATTACGGCGTCGCAGCGGAGTCCCGGCGCCTACGCGCTGACGCTCAAGACTAGCGGATGCCAGCTCGTGATTCGCTTCGAGCAAGCCGGCGTGCGCATCGAAAGCCTGGAAGTCGATCTGGGCTAGCGATTTTGATCCGCTACGGTTCGAGGCGCTCCATCAGGCGCGGGAACGGAATCGTCTCGCGGATGTGATGGCTCCCGCAGAGCCATCCGGTGACCCGCTCGATGCCCATCCCGAAGCCCGCGTGCGGCACCGAGCCGTAGCGGCGCAAATCGAGGTACCATTCGAACGGTTCGAGCGGCAGATCGTGCGCGAGAATTTTGCTCCGCAACGTTTCGTAATCGTCCTCGCGCTGTCCGCCGCCGATAATTTCGCCGTGACCCTCCGGCGCGAGCATATCGACGCATAGCGCGACCTCCGGCCGCGCCGGATCCTGCTTCATGTAGAATGCTTTGCAGACCGTCGGGTATCGATGCACCATCACAGGGCGATCGAACTCCTCCGACAGCAGGGTTTCTTCATCGCCGCCGAAATCGTCGCCCCAATTGACGGCTGCGCCTTTGCGCTTCAGCCGCTCGATCGCCTCGTCATAACTGATGCGCGGATACGGCAACTCGGCGGATTTCTCGAGCTTCGAAGTATCGCGCTCAAGCGTCTTCAGCTCCGCCGATCTGCGCTCGAGCACGCGGCCGACGATGTACGCGACGAACTCTTCTGCGAGCTTCATGTCGCCGTCGAGATCGCAGTACGCGACCTCCGGCTCGACCATCCAGAATTCCGTGAGATGCCGCCGCGTCTTGGATTTCTCCGCGCGAAAGGTCGGCCCGAAGCAGTACACCTTGCCGAATGCGAGCGCGCCCGCTTCGACATAGAGTTGCCCGCTCTGTGTGAGATACGCCTTGCGATCGCCGAAGTAATCGACCTCGAACAGATTGGTCGTGCCTTCGCATGAAGTTGGCGTCAGGATCGGCGAGTCGAACAGCACGAAGCCGCGCTCGTCGAAGAAATCGCGGCATGCCGACGCGATCTCGCTGCGAATCCGCAATATCGCATGCTGGCGCGACGAGCGCACCCACAGATGCCGGTTGTCGAGCAGGAACGCGACGCCGTGATCCTTCGGCGTGATCGGATAGTCAGTCGAAGGCGCTACAATCGCGATCGATTTGAGCGTCAGTTCGTAGCCGCCGGGCGCGCGCTTGTCGGCCCGCACGACGCCGCTTACTTCGAGCGAAGTTTCCTGGCCCATGTGATCGGCGGCGGTGAAACTCTCCGCGCCGATATCGCCGATCGAGGCGACGCACTGGCAGATCCCGGTCCCGTCGCGGACCTGCAGGAAATGTATTTTGCCGCTCGAGCGCTTGTTGTTCAGCCAGCCCTTCAGCGTGACTTCATTGCCTTCGTGGCGCGCGAGGTCTTCGACATAAACGTGATTGGAAGCTGGGGCATCCATGCGCCACATTTAAGCATATCGGCGCGCGAACTGGAGAGCCGTTCGTCGCTTGCAGGGAACGGCTGCGGTAGGATCGCCGCGAAGGGAGATAGTTCAGCGTGCTGGCATCGGTGAGAGAATTTGCGGGACGGACTACGTCGCGATGAACGCGCTTGATTACGCGATCATCGCGATCGTCGTGATCGGGGCGTTGCACGGACTCAGGCGCGGCGCGATCAGGATGGTCACCACGGCGGTGGCGTTGGTCGCCGCGCTGAATTTCGCGTCGTTGTACTATGCACAGGCGGGCGAACTCGCCGGCGCGCAGCTAGGCGTCAGTCAGGCCGCGGGCGCGGTCATCGGATGGATCGCGGTGTTCCTGTTGATTTTCATCGCGGTCGGAATCATCGGCGCCGCGATCGTTCGCGTGATCCATTTCGTGCATCTCGGCTTCCTCGATCGGCTCGGCGGAGCGTTACTCGGCGCCGGGATCGCGACCCTGCTGACGGGAGTCGCGGTGATGCTGATGTCGGCGATGGCGCCGGACAACACCCCGCTGATTCGCGATTCCCGCTTGGCGCCGCCGCTGATGGCCTATACCGAGAAGATCGACGGATTCATCCCGCAGGAAGCGAAGCAGACCTATCAGCGCAATCGCGACGACTTGAAGAAATATTGGGACCAGAATGCGACGAAGGGCGCAGGCGTTGCGCTGTTTCCAGACGCGTCGCCTTCGCCCTCCAGCAATTAACGATTATATAGCGTGCTCGATTACGCGGTGATCGCGCTATCGACTGCCTTTACCAGCGTGCCCCGCGGCACCGCGCCGATAATCTGTTCCTTGACCTGACCACCCTTGATGATGAGCAGGTTCGGGATTCCGCGCACGCCGTATTGTGCCGGCGTCGCCGGGTTGTCGTCCACGTTGATCTTGACGATCTTCAGGCGGCCCGAATACTCGCCGGCGAGGTCGTCGAGGATTGGAGCGATCGCGCGGCACGGGCCGCACCACGGCGCCCAGAAATCGACCAGGACCGGAGTATCGGACTTGAGAACTTCGTTCTCGAAGCTGCCATCAGTAACATGCACGATTTTGTCGCTCGCCATGAATTATTCTCCTGTAGTTGCACACTGCAACATAAGTACGGTCGGCTATCCAGTCAAGGCAGCCTGAGCTGTGAACGTGCGGCGCTGCTGACAACATTGTATCTCAATCGCGCGGCTATCGCTTCACGATCGTTACGGCGGCGCCGTAGGCCCCGATCGCTTGACCGCGATGCGCTTTCCACTTCGCTGCATAAGCATGCCGGCGCCGATGCTCAATGACGTATTGCCCGACTTGCTCGAAGAGATGGCTTATCTGCTGAAGCAGCAGGGCGCGGACCCGCTCGAGCCCAAGCTGCGCGCGCTTCGAATCGAGTCGGTATGCGATTGCGGTGACGAGAATTGCGCGAGCTTCGCGACCGCGCCCTTGTCCGCGTCAAACTCATAGCTTCGTGAAGCCGTCCGCGCTCCATTGTTCCGAGCCAACTCCATTATGGACGAAGAACAGCCCGTCCGGATCGTATTTTCTTTTGATTTCAGCGAGGCGAGGGTGGTTGCTGCCCCAGTACGCTTGCTGCCATCCCTTCTCGAAGTAATTGCTCTCGCTCACATACGCTCCCGCGTCCGGCACGAGGGCACGAAGCTGACTCATGCATCGATCAACGCGCTCCGCGGCTTTGCGGCCTGCCGCAACCGATGGTTCATGCCCGGGAATTCCCGGATATGCGGGTCGTTGGCCGTCGGCTACGATCGCGAGAGCGAAGGCGGTCAGCACTGCCGGATTCATCGCGGTGTCCTTCGCCCCGGCGATCGCATCGGGCGGCGCTCCGGCCAGTCCCTTATTGAAGTGCAGTTCGACACCTGAATAGCGAGAGCTTGCAAAAAACGCGTCAGCGAGACGCTGCTGCGCGTCATTCTCGAGCAGCGAAGCCGGCAACCACAGCGACTCGAAACCCCAAATGAACCATCCGACCTGCCCGCCGTCTCCCTTCCACCACGCGTTATTGGGTCCAGCGCCAGGCCGATGGTCGAACTCGAAAACCGGCTGCCGCATCAAGTGTACGAGGGCATAGTCAAACAACGCGGTTAGGGCATCTCGATTGGGGAAAGCCAGCTCAGCCCAGTGCTCTTTCCACCATTGCACGTCCCACCAGCGCCGCGCCGGTATGCTTCCGATAACCACCCGCCCTTGAATCGAATATTCGTGCGGCGAACGCGCCACCCAGTCCAGAAACGGCTGCCAGACTTTTTTCGCCTGCCCCGCGTCCAACCCTTGAGAGACCATGCTGATAACGAGCGTGTTGTCGGGGTTAACGTGGGCCTGCTCTCCCCAATGGTCGTTGAAGAGATTCTCCCGATAGAAGCTCACGAACTCGCGGATAAGGCGGCGATAGGCGTCATCCGACGCCGCTTTGATCGTGAAGTTGGCGGTGCCGAAGAACTCGGGGAGATCGTGAACGCGCACTGTCACCTTACTCACCACCCCAAAGCTCCCGCCTCCTCCGCCTTTCAACGCCCAGAACAGATCGGGGTTAGTGCATGCATTCGCGAGGCGAATCTGGCCGTCGGCAGTGACCACTTCGGCTTCGAGCAAACTTCCTGCGGCGGAGCCGTAGTGCTTCGAGTAACTTCCAAAGCCACCACTTTGAATCAGACCCGCCACGCCTACCGTCGTGCATCCGCCACCCTGAACGTATTTTCCACCCTTGGTCGTAACCGCGTCGTATGCCTGAATCCCGATCGTTCCGGCGCCGAGCGTCACCGCCGGTTGCGGCTGTTGAGTATGCTCGCATCCTTGCGGAACAAATCCGGTATGCACCACGATATCGTTCATGTGCCGGGTCCAAATCAGAAGCGAATCAGGCGCATTGGACGTGCCCTGATAGCTGTGGCCGCCGCCCCTGACCACCAGGCGCAAGTCATTTTCGCGGGCAAACTTCACGGCCTCGGCGATGTCATGGGCATTTCTTGTCGCGACTGCGTAAACGCTTGGTCTGGTGGCCCATGCGTCCACCCATCCCAAGGTCTGCGTGAGCCCGGGCTGATCGCCGATGTAATATGGATTTTTCAGGTTCTCCGAAAGAAGCTTGGCTGCAGCGCCCGCTGGATCGGTTTTGAATACCGAAAGGGGAAAGTTTACAGGAATCAAATTTCCGCCGACTGCATCATCGAGTTGCTTCCACGCCGGCTGCGATGGCCACGTGGCGTCGGAAGGACGGCGCCGGCGGAAATTCGTACTCGCCGAGAGGCGGCGCGGCAAAATCGGCAGGAGCGCCGCCGATCCGATTGCTTTCAAGAATGCTCTTCTGTTCATTAACCCTTTTTCCCGAAAGCTCAATTTTCCTCACGAGGAATATCCGCTCCCCGGCTCAACTGCCGTGGCGTATCACGAGACCTGCGCGGGTGCCGGAATCGCGCTTATGAGCCGTCCGACGGCTGTTCACTGATCAGGATTTTGTCGAGTTCCTCGCTCATGCGTCGGACGATAGCCATCCGCCAGGTGGTGCGCTATCGCTTGACCGCGATGCGCTTTCCACTACGCTGCATAGTCATGCCGGCGCCGATGCTTAACGACGTATTGCCCGACTTGCTCGAAGAGATGGCTTACCTGCTGAAGCAGCAGGGCGCGGACCCGCTCGAGCCCAAGCTGCGCGCGCTTCGAATCGAGTCGGTATGCGATTGCGGCGACGAGAATTGCGCGAGCTTCGCGACCGCGCCCGAGGTCAAAGTTGCGAACTATGTCGAGCTGCAATCGATCGAAGGCCAGGTGATTATCGATCTGAACGCGGCCGACGAGATTTGCTTTATCGAGGTGCTCGGCCGGCCCGATATCAAGTACCTGCTCGAGGAGTACTACGACGCGCAGAGCCCCGGCGGCTCGAACAGCTAGCCGACTGCGCGCGCCGCGGGGACGGCGCGGAATCGATCGACGAACTCGATCACTTCGCTCGCCACGCGCTCCTTTTCGCTGTCCACCGTGATCACGTGATAGCTCTCGTCGAGCACGATCGCACGCTTCTCGGCGCTGCCGAGATGCTTCATCGCGAAGTTCACGTTTTTGCGTTGCGGACAGGTGTGATCGCGCCGCGCATGAATCACCAACGCCGGCTGCGTGATATGCGCGAGCCGCGGCCGGACCAGCGCCGATAGTTCGAGCAGCTTGAGCGGCGCGTTCAGCGGCATCAGCGCGCATTGCGGATGAATCCCGCGCGCGCCGGCGTCATGAATGTCCGAGCCCGACGAATTGTAGAGGTAGAGCTTGTCCGCGACGGTACCGAGCATCCGCACCGCTTTGAGCATGGTCGTCGTCGCGGGTGGCAGAAAGAACGCCGGCGCGAGCATCACGAGTCCGGCGACGGCCTCGCGCTGATCGGCGGCAAGCCGTGCGGCGAGCAGCGCGCCCATCGAGAGGCCGACGGCCACGTTGGGATCGCCGTATCGGCGAAGTTCCTCGAATCCCTGCACGACGCTTTCGTACCAGTTCTCGTGCCCGACCTGGCCGAGCGCTTCGGGCGCCTCCGCGTGCCCCGCGAGTCTAACCCCGTGCACGCGAGCGCCGCGCGCCGCGATCCGCTCGCCGAGCGCGCGCATCTCGTAGGGCGTGCCGGTCAAGCCGTGAACCAGCAGGACGCTGACGCCTTCGCCGGGGAAGAAAAACTCGTCGGTGTTGACGCCCGGATGCTCGGGCGATGGAGGTTCGTCGGAAGAAGAACTCATCCTTGTGGAAATCCGCGCGGGCGCGTCCCCTCTACATCGATTGCTCAGATGATCCGAGCTGTTCGCTATCGATTTTAATCTTTGCCTGGTCCTTCAGATGATCGAGAAACTGCGTCCACGCCTGCGCGCGCCGCTGATCGAGAAATTCCTGCGTGAACGATTTCTGCGCGGACTTCCATTGCTCGTCGGTCGGCTCGGTGCGCGATGCGACCTCGAAAATATACGAATTGCCGCGATTTTCCATCACACGATCGATCACGCCGGGAATCGTCGGCAGCACGCCGGCGGCGTCGGTGACCTCCGGGAACTGCCCGATACCGGGAATCGAGTGCTCGGTGCGCGGAAATGGATCGACGGTTTTGATCGCGAGCTTGTTGTCGGTCGCGGCCTTGTCGAAGGCGGCCAGAGTCTTGATCGTCGCGATAATCTTCTGCGCCTGGTTGTGCGCGTCCGCGATCGCGGTCGCGCGAATGAGCGCATCGCGGACCTGCGCTTCGATTTCTTTGAGCGGCGGAATCCGCGACGGTCGCTTCTCGAGCAGCTTAATTAAGTACGGCGCGCCTTTCACCGGCACCGCGCGCACCTCGCCGACTTCGAGCTTGAATGCGGCCGGCCCGAGTTCGTGATCCTGCTCGGCGCCGATGATTCGATCGTTCGCAGCGAAGAGCGGCGTCTCGACCGCCTCGATACCGCGCTTCTTGGCGAGGTCCGGCAGGCTCGCGCCGCCAAGCGCCGCGGTGAGATCTGAATCGAGCGCCTCACGCCCAAGCTTCGCGCCGGCCTGCGTGCGCAACGCGTCGATCACTTTCGGCCGCGCCTCGGCGATCGTATCGGTATGCGCCGGCTTCGATTCGTCGAGCTTGACGACGTGATAGCCGAAGCGCGTCTCGACGAACACGATCTGCCCGGGCTTCATCGCAAACACCGCGTCCTCGAATGGCTTGATCATCTGGCCGCGGCCGAAGGTGCCGAGATCGCCGCCTTCGATCTTGGTCGAGTGATCTTCGGAATACTTCGCCGCCAGCTTTTTGAAATCGCCGCCCGCCTGCGCCTGCTTGAGGACATCCATCGCGGCGAGTTTGGCTTTTGCTTTCTCGGCCTCGGTCGCGCCCTCGGCCACCTCGATCAGGATGTGCCGCGCGTGGACCTGGTCGGGATGAGTGAACTGCGTCTTCAGATTGCGCTTGTAGTAATCGTCGACGTCCTTGTCGCTCGGCGCGTAAGTCGCGGCGAGCACCAGCGGCGCGTAGTGGATGAAGATGATCCGGGCGCGCGCGGGTTCGCGAAACTGCTCGATATTCTTCTTGTAGTAGTCGGCAATCTGCTGCTCGGTCGGCGCAATCTTCGCGGTGAAATCCGCGAACGGAATCTCGAAATAGCGGAGCCCGATTTTCTCGTTCTTAAGATTAAAGGCGTGGCGCACCTCGTCGTCGCTGACCTGGATGCCGGCTTCGATCATGTTGCGCAGCGTCTCCTGGAGCATCACGACGCGTTCGCTCGCTTCGTATTCGTGCGGGAACAGATTGTTCGAGCGGAGCACCTCTTGATAGGTGTCGAGATCAAACTGGCCGTCGCGCTGAAACGACTTGGTGGTCGCGATTTTCTGCTGCAGGGCTTCGTTGGTGATCGAGAGCCCGAGATGGCGCGCCTGTTCCGTTATCAGTTGGCGCTCGATTAACTGGTCGAGCGCGGCCTGGCGCAGATTGATGCTCTTTAAGACGGCGGGCGCGTCGGCGCCGTACATCTGGCCGAGCGTGTCGCGCAGCCGGCTGGCCTCGCGATCGACCTGATCCGAGAGAATCCGCTGGCCGTTGACGTTGGCGACCGGTTTGACCTGGGCGAAAAAGCCGGAGCCGATTCCCCAGAACGCGAAGATCACCGCGAGACCGCCGAGCACGATCCGGGTTCCCCACGAATAGGCGTGCCGGCGCATTACTTCTAACATTGAGGCATCATACCTTCTGCGCTTTTCGATGCGCAATTGCGCTATCAGATGCCGTTCACGCGACGGTCGGGGCCCGCCTCGTGGCCGCAGCGGTTATCAAAGCGGCGCGAAGACGGAAACGATGCGCACGCCTAGAATTAGAAGTAACATCGCGCTTATCAGTACAATCAAAGAATTCGAGGGTCGAGTCGACTATCACGGAGCGGAATTAAAGTCCAAAACTCGGAGACTCCATTCTTCGTTGCGCGAGATTTGTATCACGCAGGTACAGAGGGGACGGTCTTGGACCGAAAGCCACGAGCATAGGAATCGGGTCTTTTTGGTTAGAGCGCGTGACAACGGAACAACTAAACCGTGTCCGGGTATTCCGCCAATAACTTCATAGTGCGTCAAGAGTTCTGAAGTGCATCCTGCGACGAGGTCGGGAATCGAGAGTAGATCCTCAAGTTGCCGATCTTTGTCCGAGGTCGCCGTAGCAATTCGAAGGTCTCCCAAGTTGTGGGTCAGATAGTGAGACGCGATATTCGCAAGAAACTGCACCGTGTCTTTGTGATGGTTCAAATCGGCGACTATGTCGTCATGGTCGGTCGTCCAGAGGATGTGCTGCCCCGGACCTGAGAGTCCAGCCAAGAGAATCGATAAAAAGTGCACGATCCGCATGACACGTTCGAAAGAATTCCGATGTCCAGAGGGCTTCAGTGACAAATCCGTCACTTTTGGGGTTGGGCGTCCGATCTTTGCCAAAGAGACTTTTTATTGAGCGATGAATTGCGAAGGTAACGCAGATGCCTCGGAGATCCCCTGCTGCGCCTAGGTAAGAGTAGAGAGCGGCTCGGCGTCGACTATCGTTAAGAGATTTGAAGCTCATACGGCGCTTGCCAATCGAGAGACGCGATCTGAGTTCTAGACGTGTTCTCTCCCATGCGTCCCAAGAGCGAGGGTCGACGATCAAAAATGATATGACCTGATACCGACTGCCTTTGTGATCCCCGGAATAATCAGAGAACACCAGAAGGTTGGGGGCATCGGTCAGGGAGGGTAAACGTCCGAAGCGTTCGTCCCATTGGCGAATGAGATCGCTAATAGAGGTTGCGAGACCAAAGCCTTCTACACTTTTCCACATTGGGATTTGATCTCGACCTTACCACAGACAGGCCGAGGACCGGCTTTGCGCAAACAGGATCGCTGAGCGAACTCGGCGCAACTTTAAGCAGGTGGTGCTGTTCATCCCATTTATTTTTCCATCAGGGCGGAGCCCGCATCCTGTCGCATCGGGAAGCCCGAAACCTGCGGGAGGTTTCGGAAAATCTCCTATTCGCCCCTCCAATTGCAGCCGATTGCTTGCCTGTTCGCGGCGCTGCTGTTAGCGTAGCGGGCGGCAGTCGAAACGGGCCCGCGCCCTGAATCTCGACGGATTGTTTTGCCATCAGGCACTGACTGGTAGGTGGATTTCGGGCCACGTTAGCGCGGGCAGAATTAAGGCCTGAATCGGGCTGGTAGAGGGAAAGCGGTGGTCCTCAATTCGATTTTCGGCTGGTTTTCAAACGATCTCGCGATCGATCTCGGCACGGCCAACACTCTTATCTACGTCAAGGGCGAAGGAATCGTCTGCAACGAGCCGTCGGTGGTGGCGGTGCAGAAGGATTCGCGCGGATCGCGCCGGGTGCTGGCGATCGGCTCCGAGGCGAAGAAGATGCTCGGGCGCACGCCCGGCTCGATCGTGGCCATTCGTCCGCTCAAAGACGGCGTGATCGCCGATTTTGAAATCACGGAGAACATGCTCCGTTATTTCATCCAGAAGGTTCACACCGGCAAGACCTTGGTGCGTCCGCGGCCGCGAATCGTGATCTGCGTGCCGTTCGGGATCACGGCGGTCGAAAAGCGGGCGGTGCGCGAATCGGCCGAATCGGCAGGGGCGCGCGAAGTGTACCTGATCGAGGAGCCGATGGCGGCGGCGATCGGCGCGGGCCTGCCGATCACGGAACCGGTCGGCAACATGATCGTCGATATCGGCGGCGGCACGACCGAGGTGGCGGTGATATCGCTGGCGGGCGTGGTCTTTTCGCGATCGGTGCGAGTCGCGGGCGACAAGATGGATGAAGCGATCATCCAGCATATCAAGCGCAAGTATAATTTGCTGATCGGCGAGCGAACGGCGGAACTGATCAAGATAACGATCGGATCGGCGTACCCCGGCAATGAGATCCAGACGATGGAAATCAAGGGACGCGATCTGGTCGCCGGCGTGCCGAAGATAATCGAAATTACCGACGAGGAAATCCGCGAGGCGCTGATGGAACCGGTGCGCCAGGTGGTCGAGTCGGTGCGAATCGCGCTCGAGCGAACGCCGCCGGAACTGGCCTCGGACATCGTCGATAAGGGAATCGTGCTGGCGGGTGGCGGTGCGCTGCTGCGCAATCTCGACGTGCTGCTGCGCGAAGAGACCGGGTTGCCGGTGACGCTGGCCGACGATCCGCTGACTGCGGTCGTGATGGGTGCGGGGAAGGTGCTGGATGAACTGTCGCTGTTGCGCGACGTGACCGTCGAGTGATCGCTCCGGCAATTTTTCCCCCTTAACTGACGCCGGGATTTCGAGCTGAATTGAAGTGAGAGGCAGCTTTCTCTGGCGCAACCGTGTGCTGCTGACGGCCGGGATGCTCCTGCTGTTATCGGCCCATCTCATTTCGACCGGAGTGCATCCGGGCGACTTGGCATCGCGTCCGCAATCGATTTTTCTCGAGATGCTGCGGCCGATCGACGGCGCGCTGGCGCGCATCTCCGGCGGCGCCCAATCAATCGTAAACAGCTATCTCGAGCTGGTTCACGTGCGCGAAGACAATCAGCGCCTGCGCGCGGAGCTGGCGAAAGTGACGAACGATCGCGCGCGGCTGGCTGAGCTCGAAGTCGAGAATCAGCATCTCGGCGAGTTGGTCGAACTGCGCGACGTGCTGGGGCTCAAAGGCGTCGCCGCCAACGTGATCGGCAGCGATGCGATCGGACTGTCGCACACATTGATTCTGAGTTCCGGCACGAGCGACGGCCTGCACGCCGGGATGGCGGTACTGTCGAACCAGGGCGTCGTCGGCAAGATAATCGCGACCAGTCCCCACGCTTCGCGCGTGCTGTTGATCGACGATCACAACTCCGCCCTCGACGGCTTCGATCAACGCTCGCGCACGCGCGGAATCGTCGCCGGACTGGTCGATGACGGCCTGATTCTGAAGTACGTCGATCGCTCGCAGGATCTGCGCGCCGGCGATACGATCGTCACCTCGGGACTCGACGGGATTTTTCCGCGCGGGCTGCTCGTCGGCACCGTCAAAAGCGTGCATCGCGAAGGTCCCGGATTGTTCCTCAGTATCGGGATTACGCCCGGGGTTGATTTTCGGAGTCTTGAACAGGTGCTGGTGGTGACGCAGCAGCCGCCGCATCTCGAAGAAAAAACCAAGGGCTGACCGGCGTTGCGGCTAATCCTGCTGTTCGCGGTATTCGCACTGCTGGGATTGGCGCTGGAGACCGCGAATTTTCATCTCATCTCGTTTCGGCCACTGCTGCCCAATCTCATCGTGATTCTCGCGGTGGACCTCGGCTTTCGGCATCACAGTATCACCGCGGCGCTGACGGCATTTTCGATCGGCTACGCGACCGACGCGTTCGCCGGCTCGCATCCGGGCCTGAACGCATTTATGATCACGCTGATATACGTGGTGTGCTACGAAATCTCGAGCCGCTTGCTGGTGACCAACGCGTTCGTCGGCGCGACGGTGGTGTTCTTCGGCGTGATCCTGACCGCGCTCGGCGCGATCGCGATTAGCGCTGGTATCGAGGCGGTCGGGCAAAGCGGCGGTATCATGCCGACGCTGATGCTCCAGGCGGGAATCTCGGCGATACTCGCGCCGTTCATGTTTTCAATTCTGGCCCGATGCAAACGCGCGATAGGATTGTCTGTCGCGCCCGCGCGTGAATAGATATAAGCGGAAATTCATAAGTGGCGAAGTTCCACAGCTCAAGAAATAATCAACCGGTTCCCAAGCTGGACCCGCGAATCGCGGCGCTCACGGCGCTGATGCTCGCGGTGTTCGGCTTCGTCGGCATCCGGCTCTACTATCTGCAGGTGCTGCATCATGCCGATGCGATCGAACTAGCCGATCGCAACCGCATCCGCATCCGCCGGGTGCCTGCGCCGCGCGGCCTGGTCTTCGATCGCAATCATCGGCCGCTGGTCGATACCAAGCCATCGTTCGACGCGATGTTCGTGCCGGAGGATTCGGACAATCTCTCCGAGACGATCGAGAAGCTCGCCAAATATACCGGCACTGACTACGCCGCCGAGCGAATCGCCGCGGCAGAAGAGGAAGGCCGCCCGCCATACGAACCGGTCAAGGTCGCGGAACGACTCGATTGGCCGCAAGTCGTCGCGCTCGAGGCGCATCAGCTTGAACTGCCGGGCGTGAGCCTCGAAATAACTCCGGGCCGCCACTATCTGTACGGCCAGATGGCGGCGCATCTGCTGGGCTACGTCGGCGAAGTCACCAAAAACGACCTGATTCAAAAAGCCAGCTATCATATGGGCGACGAGATCGGAAAATTTGGTCTCGAACGCGTCTGGGAGGGCTTTCTGCGCGGCGACGCGGGTGGCCAGGAAATCGAGGTCGATGCGGTCGGGCGGCGCCTTCGCGTGCTCAAGGAAATTCCCGACAAGCCCGGCGAAAGCGTCGTGCTCACGATCGATCTGAACTTGCAGCAGGCGGCCGAGCAGGCGATGGCGGGCAAGAATGGCGCGTTCGTCGCGATCGATCCCAACAACGGCGACGTGCTCGCGATGGTATCGCATCCGGCATTCGACCCCGACGTCTTCAGCGGCAGTATCAAGGCGTCGGCGTGGCACGAATTGATCACCGACCCGAATCATCCGCTGCAAAATCGTGTGACGCAGGGAATTTATCCGCCCGGTTCGACCTTCAAGATCGTCGATGCGCTCGCGGGACTCGAAGAGGCCACGCTTACACCCGGCACCGCATATCATTGCCCGGGCGGACTCTGGTTCGGCGGGCGCATTTATCACTGCTGGCGGCATCAGGGACACGGCACGGTGGCGCTGCACGACGCGATCGTGCGCTCATGCGACGTCTATTTTTACAATGTCGGTCAAAAGCTCGGCGTCGATCGAATCGCGAAATGGGCCAATCAGCTCGGCCTCGGCATCAAAAGCGGCATCGAACTGGATAACGTGAAGCCGGGCATGATTCCGTCGGCGGCGTGGAAGCAGAAGCGCTATCACGAGCGCTGGTATCCGGCGGAGACGCTGTCCGTCGCGATCGGCCAGGGTTACGTCGCGACGACTCCGCTGCAGATGGCGCAAGTAGCCGCGCAGGTGGCGAACGGGGGCACCCGCTATCGGCCTCAGTTCGTGAAGTTTGTCGAGGGACTCGATGGCGGGATCGCGAAGGCGTATCCGCCGATCATCGAGAATCAAATAAAGATCGAGCCTGAAGCGCTCGAAGTGCTCAAAAGCGCGATGGCGGACGTCGTCAACGGGCCGGGCGGAACCGCGCACAAAGCCCATCTCGACGACGTGACCGTATGCGGCAAAACCGGCACGGCGCAGGTCGTCGGCGGCAACGCCCCGGTCGGCGAGAGCGAAGGCGGCGACGACAAGACGCCCGATAAATACAAGGATCACGCATGGTTCATCGCGTTCGCGCCGAAGGAACACGCGCAGATTGCGGTGGCGTGCATAATCGAGCACGGCGGTCACGGCGGCAGTGTCTCCGCGCCGATCGTGCACGACGTGATGCAGCGTTTCTTCCAGCTTTATCCACCGAAACCGCAGCCGGAAATCGCGCGCGTGCTCGAACAGAGCGCGCCGCCCGAGTGAGGTAGCAGGCCCTGATGGCGGGCCCCGATCGCAGATTCATCCTGCACTTCGACTGGACGATTTTCCTGCTGACACTCACGCTCGCCGGCGTCGGGCTCATCAGCGTCGTCAGCGCTTCGTATGCGGGACCGCATCGAGCGATCGATCCGCTGGTGGTGCGGCAATTGATCTGGATCGCGGCCGGCACGCTCGCGATGCTGATCACCGTTTTCCTCGACTATCGCGCGTTTCAAACCTACGCGTACCCGTTCTACATCATGGTGGTGATCCTGCTGATCGTGGTGCTCGGGATGGGCCACGCGACCGGCGGTTCGAAGCGATGGATCAACCTCGGCTTGTTCAAGCTCGAGCCGTCGGAGCTGGCGAAAATCGCGGTGGTGTTCGTGCTGGTGCGCTATCTGCGCGAGGAGCCGCCGAAAGGTGGATGGCGGCTCCGCCAGATGATCATTCCATTCATCCTGCTTGGCATCCCCGCGGGCCTGGTGCTCAAGCAGCCCGACCTCGGCACCGGACTGACGCTGATCCTGATCACGGTGACGCTGATTTTCGTCAGCGGGCTCAACTGGCGCACGATGGCGATACTGGCGGTAGCTGCGATGCTCGCGGCGCCGCTGAGTTGGCATTATCTGAAACCGTACCAGCGCCAGCGACTGGTCACGTTCATCAATCCGCAGGCCGATCCGCTCGGCTCCGGCTATCACATTATCCAGTCGGAAATTGCGATTGGAGCGGGCGGATCGTTCGGCAAGGGCTTTCTAAATGGCACGCAGGCGCGCCTGAATTTCCTGCCCGAGCAACACACCGATTTTATCTTCGCAGTGTTTGCCGAGGAGTTCGGACTCGCCGGCTCGCTCATCCTGCTTGCGCTCTATGCGAGCCTGATCGCGCGCGGCGCATGGATTGCGCGGCACGCACGCGATCGGTTCGGCGCGCTGCTCGCGATCGGCGTCACGGCGATCGTATTCTGGCAGGTCGCGATCAACATCGGCATGGCGACCGGGATGCTGCCGGTGGTGGGAATCACGCTGCCGCTGGTGAGTTACGGCGGCTCGTCGCTGATCGCGATGATGGCGGCGATCGGGATTTTGATCAGCATCAACACCCGCCGCTTCCTATTTTAACCCTCGCACGCCCGTCTGATCACTAACGGAGCTTGCGCGAGCCTGAGCCGTGATCTACGAACAACAAGCCTATCTGTCGCGGCCTTCGAAGGATCGCTTCGCGGTTAGTGTTTTTTCGGTGACGCGCAGGTGCCGCATCCGGAATTGCATCCGGCGGCGCCATCGGCCGGCGGCGGCCCGAAGTAGTAGCCCGATTGCTCGAGTTCGCCCGGTCCCACCCAACTGACGGCATCCGAGGTCGGCGTGTCGCAATGGACGCACACGCGCCGCTCGATACCATCGTCGTCGAGCGCGACGTACGTCAGCACCGACTTTGCGCACTGGGCGCAATGCGCCATCGGAAACGACGAATCTCTGGGCGCGGGGGTAGGCATCAACATCGAAGATACCCGATCGGCCACAACCGTGAAATCGGCAACTTTGGCAGCTTTCTTTGCGCCTGCATTGTGAGTCACTCGCGAACCATATTTACGAAATTTGGACGCGAACCGTTTTCAAGCCGCATTTCCACTCGTGTAAGATCGTGTGATGGCTACAACGATTAAGCTCGAACTGCCCGAAGAGATCGCGAGCCGCCTCAGGGCGAAGTGGAAGGACCTCCCGCGTGCCGCGCTCGAGAGTTTGCTAGCCGACGGCTATCGATCCGAGCTGCTGAGCGCAGACCAGGTCAGGCAACTGCTCGGCTTTGGCAGCCGGATGCGCGTCGATGAATTTCTCAAGCAGCATGGTGTTTACGACTACACTGCCGAGGACTTCGAACAGGATCGTCTGACTCTCCACCGCCTCAAGCGCCGGGCAGGCAAGCGGCAATAGGATTGCCGACTTGAGAGTCGTCGCCGATACCACGCCATTAAACTATTTGATCCTGATCGAGGGGGTTCACGTCCTGCCAGAAATATTTGACGAGGTTCTCGTTCCACGTGCCGTAGCACGCGAACTAAAGCATCCGGGAGCTCCCCTCGTAGTCAGGCAGTGGATTGCAAAGCCTCCGCGGTGGTTGCGGGTTGCCGCCGTCTCGAACCTCGATCCTGCTTTAGGGTATCTCGGAAGTGGTGAGCAGGAAGCAATCGCACTCGCGCTCACGCAGCACGCCGACGCGCTATTGATGGACGAGAAGGTCGGCCGACGGGAAGCGCAGCGAAGGAATCTCGCCGTGATCGGCACTCTTGCAGTGCTCGACGAAGCTGATCGAGCTGGGCATTTGGATTTCGGCGATGCCCTCGGCCGCCTGCGTCAAACCAATTTCAGATTATCGCCGGCGCTGCTCAGGATACTCGCTAGACGACGAAGCGAGGGCCAGCGAAGATAACCTACGTGCGGTGGTAGGGTTCGCCGAGCGCGCTGGGGGCGGCGGCTTGACCGCCAAAACTTGCGAGGACCACCAGAGTCAGCGCATAGGGCAGCGCGAGGAAAAGCTGATACGGGACCATCGTGCCGAGCGCCTGCAAGCCAAATTGCAGCGCCATCGCGGCGCCGAACAGCAGCGACGCCGCACACAGTCCCCACGCGTTCCATCGCCCGAGAATCACCACCGACAGCGCGACGAATCCTCGGCCGGCCGAAATGTTTTCGACGAAGGTGTTCGCATACGCGAGCGTGAGGTACGCGCCCGCCAGTCCAGTCAGCGCTCCCGCCGCGATCAGCGCCTGCCATCGGATTCGATAGACGTTGAGCCCGAGCGCGTCGGCGGCCGCCGGACGTTCACCCGCCGCGCGCAGCCGGAGTCCGTAGCGCGTGCGCGAAATGAGATAGGCGAGAATCGGCACCAGCGCGAAGGTGAGATACACCAGCGCGTTGTGATCGAAGAGCACTGGCCCGAGCAGCGGGATTTTCGCGAGCGGACCGAGCGGAATTCTCGGCACCGATCGCACCATGAAAGCCTTGCCGGTGACGCCGAACATCCGGCGATAGAAGACGCCGGTGATTCCGAGCGACAGGATGCTGAGCGCGGTGCCGGAGACGACCTGGTTCACGGCGAGATTCACCACCAGCGCCGCGAAGATCGCGTTGATGACGACGCCGGCGGCGATTCCGCACGCGAGCCCCAGCAGGAGACTCCCGCTGAAGTACGCGCCCGCGAGCGCGAAGAATGCGCCCGAGAGCATCGCGCCTTCGATTCCGATATTGACGATGCCGCTTTCCTCGACGAGCAGTTCGCCGAGCGCCGCCAGGAGAATCGGCGTCGCCATGCTGAGCATCGAACTCAGGAACGCTTCAAGCATCGGGCAACTCCGCGGCGGCGATCGGATCGGTCATGACGCTGTCACCAAGCATCGTTTTGCGCATCCCGCTCCAGAGCGGAGTGTCGAACGCGAGCAGGAACAGAATCACCATCCCCTGAATCACCTGCACCAACACGGGCGAGACGTTCTGCGAGCGCTGCATCGCCTGCGAGCCGTTGTCGAGCGCGCCGAAAAAGAGCGCCGCCGCGATGATGCCGAGCGGATTGAGGTGCGCGACCAGCGCGACGGCGATCGCCTCGTAACCCCATCCCGGCGAGAGCTTCTCGAACAATCGATGCGTGATCGCCGACACTTGCACCGCGCCGCCGAGGCCTGCGAGCGCGCCCGAGAGGGCCATCACCACAATCGTGAGGCGCTCGATTCTGATACGGAAGAAGGTCGCGGCGCGGCGATTGCGGCCCATCGCGCGCAGCTCGAAACCAGCGCTGGTATGGAACAAAACGACGTAGCACGCAGCCGCGAGGATCACCGCGATCAGCATGCCCAGGTTGAGGCGGCTCGGCGCAAAATAAAATCCCAGCTCCGCTGACGCCGCAATCGGCGAGCTGGCCGGATAGGAGCGCGACGGTTCCATCAGCGGTCCGTGCACGACCCAGCTCAGCATCTGCGCCGCAACGAAATTCAGCATGATCGTGCTGATAACTTCGTTCACGTCGCGCCGCGCGCGGAGCCATCCGGCGAGACCGCCCCAGATCGCGCCGCCCACTGCGCCTGCGCTCAACACGACAGCGATCGCTACCGGATGCGGCCAGTCGCCGAGCCACGGACCGATTGCGCCGGCCGCGATCGCGCCGATCACGAGCTGGCCGTCGGCGCCGATATTCCAGAGCGCGCCCGAGAACGCGAGCGAGATCGCGAGTCCGGTGAACACCAGCGGCGTCGCCTTGACGATCGTGTCGGTGAAGGCATACCAACTGCCGAATGCGCCTTCGCCGAGCGCCGCGAAAACGCCGATCGGCGACGCGCCGAGCGCGAGTAAGATGATCGAAATCGACAACGCGGCGAGCGCGAGCGCGGCGGCGGGCTTGGCGACTGACGGCAGCATCGACGCGCGCGTCCTGCGCTACCGTTGCTCCGCGATTCCCGCCATCAGCAGGCCAAGTTGCTCGGGGTCGCGCTGCTCGGCGGTGGTGTGATGAATCCTGCCGCGGCTGATCACCATCAGGCGGCCGCAGAGCGCGAGCAATTCGTCGAGGTCGCTCGAGATGAGCAGCACCGCGCCTCCGGCGGCGGCGAAATCGAGCAGGGTGCGATGCACATCGGCGGTGGCGTTCAGATCGAGTCCGCGGCAGATATTGTGCGCGACGATGATCCGCGGCTCACCCGCAATCGCGCGCGCGACCTCGAGTCGCTGCCGATTTCCGCCGGACAGCGAACCGGCCATCGCGTCGGGTCCGCTCGCGCGGATGCGAAAACGGGTGAGCAGACTCGCGCAAAGTTCGATCGCCTTCGACCGGCTGAGCCATCCACGCGACGTCATCTGCGCGCGGATCGGATTCGCGAGCAGCAGATTTTCCCACAGCTCCATGTCGAGGATGAGGCCGTCGAGGTCGCGATTCTGCGGTATCACCGCCATCGCGGAGCCGTCGTTTCCGCCCGCGCCCAGCACCTTGATCGATCCGGCGGTGGCGTCGCGCACGCCCGCCAGCAACTCGACGAGTTCGGTCTGCCCGTTGCCGTCGACGCCCGCGATCCCCGCGATTTCGCCAGCCGCGACGCTGAACGAGATGCGATCGAGGATGCGGCGCCGATTCGATTCCAGCGTGAGATTCTCGACCTCGAGCGCAACCCCGCCAGCGTTCCGCTTCAACAGATTCGCGTCGGGCTGCGCGACCAACTCGCCGAGCATCAGGCGCGCGAGCGCGCTCTCGTCGGTTTCGGCGGGCGTCATTTTACCGACTACGCGGCCGTGGCGGAGCACGGTGATTCGATCCGCGACCGCCATCGCCTCAGCGAGCTTGTGCGTAATCAGCACGACGATTCGGCCTTCGCCGCGAAGGCGCCGCAGCAAGTCGAGGAATGCCTTCAACTCAGACGGCGCGAGCACTCCGGTCGGCTCGTCGAGAATCAGCACGCGCGGATCGAAACTGAGCGCGCGCAGCACCTCGAGCCGCACCCGTTCGGCGACCGAGCGCTGCTCGACCCGCGATTCTGCCGGCGGCAAATCGAAGCCCAGCTTGCGCGCGAGTTCCGCGCTGCGCGCCGCGACCGCGGGCAAATCGAGGATAGCGCTTTCGCGATCGAAACCGCCGAGCGCGAGATTTTCCTCCCACGTGAACCGCTCGAACAGCATCGGGCTCTGATGCACCGTCGCGATTCCCGCCTGCAGCGCTGCATGCGGCGAGCCCGCGACGAGCGCCCGTCCGTCGAGCGAAGCCGCTCCGGCGTCGGGCCGCAACGCACCCGCGATCACGTTCATCAGCGTGGTTTTGCCGGCGCCGTTTTCACCGACCAGCGCGTGAATCTCGCCGGGGCGCGCCTCGAAATCAACGCCGTCGAGCGCGAGCGTGCGCCCGAAGCGTTTCGATATGGCGCTGGCTTTGAGCACCGATCAGGTTAGTTCGGTGATGAAGTAATTGTTGAGCACGAATTCGATCGCGTCCTTGGGCGACGACAACAGCCCGTCGAGCTGCCGGTCCTCGACTTCCTTCAGGATCGCCTTGAAGCGCGGCCCGGGCGCGAAGCCGAGTTGCTTCAGATCTTTGCCAGTGATCAGCGGCGTCGGACGAATCTCAGCCTTGCCCATCGAGTTCAGCGCATCCCGGCAAAAATTCCAGAAGCCGAGATACGAACTCGACGCGAACGCATCGAGGAACGCGACTTCCATCAGTTCGTCGAAGCCATCGTCGGCGAGCATCCGCTTGAGCGTCGCTTGGCGCATCCGCGGCGCCATGCAGAGCTTCAGGTGATTCTTGACCAGGTACGCGACGCGCTCCTGCGTGGCTCGCGAGCGCTTGAGCCGCGCCAGCATCTCCGCCGCGATCACCGCGCCCTGCTCGGTATGCCCATAGAAAGTGACCTTGTCGCCACTCACGGCGCGGCATCGCGGCTTGGCGATATCGTGCAGCAGGATTCCGAACGCGATGGTCTCGCTGGCTCCGGCGGGCAGCATCGAAACCCCAATCCGCGTATGGGTATAGACGTCGCCCTCGGGATGAAAATTCGCGGGCTGCTCGCATCCGATCAGCTCGACGACCTCGGGCAGGAGCAATTGCATCAGGCCGCTTTCGAGCAGCAGATCTATCCCGCGCGCGGCGCCGCCCTCGGTCATGATCATGACCATTTCCTGGCCGATTCTTTCCGGAGAAATTCCGATAATCGTCGGCGCGGTGCGCTTCATCGCGGCCCAGGTCGCCGGCTCGATCGTGAAATCCATCCGCGCCGCAAATCTCGCGGCGCGCAGAATCCGCAGATGATCCTCGTCGAAGCGATCGTAGGGATTTCCGATCGCGCGGACGGTTCCGGCCTTTAGATCGCGCATCCCGCCGACCAGATCGATCACGCGATCCGTGGCGGGATCGTAGAACATCCCACCGATCGTAAAGTCGCGCCGGATCGCATCTTCCTCGATTGTGCCGAATCGCACCGACGACGGATGGCGTCCATCGACGTAGGGCGCGTCGGCGCGGAAGGTCGCGACCTCGATCGGCTTGGAGTGGTCCGCAGGCACGACGCCGATCACGCCGAATTTCGCGCCGACCGCGACCGTATTGTCGAACATCCGCTGCACGACCTCGGGACGCGCGTCGGTGGCGACGTCGTAATCCTTCGGCGTGACGCCAAGCACGCGATCGCGCACGCATCCGCCGGCGAAATACGCGCGAAAGCCCGCCCTCGTGAGGCGGCGCACGATTCTCAGCGCCTTTGATTCCCTTTCGTCCATGTGCGGCTTCCGCGAAACATTTTATAGCGGCGAAGTCGCGGCGTGCCACCGCGCGCGAGCGGCAATCGTCTCCTATCGAGGGAGATCTTCGCGCCACTGACCGGCTGCGCGTCGATCAAAAAACGAGCGGGACCAGCCGATAGCGGACTTGGTGCCGATACTCGGAGTATCCCGGCAAATTTATCGACAGGAATTTTTCTTCGTCGCGAAGCCTCCACACAATTGCGAGTGCGAGCGCGATGAACATCAGCAGCCCCCACCACGAGCCGAGCGCGAGCGGCGTACCGAACAGCATGATCAGGCCGCCCGAGTACATCGGATGACGCACGATCGCGTACGGTCCCGTCGAGATGACCTTCTGATCGTCGGCGACCTCGATGATCGCAGCGGTGAAGGTGTTCTCGCGGAAAACTACGAAGATGATGAGAAAGCCGAGCGCCACCAGGACGTCGCCGGCGATCACGATCGGCACCGGGACATGCGACCAGGCAAAGCGACGATCGAGCGCGGGCACCACCATCACGCCGGCAAAAGCGATCGCGGCGATCGCCTGGATTACTTTCTGGCTTGTCTCTTTCTCGGCGGTCGGGCCCGCGTTGATGCGCCGTTCGAGGAGTTGCGGATCCTTGTTCCAGAGATAGACGCTGATCACCGCGGTCGATGCGCCAAAGACGAACAGATAGAGCCACGCTTGCCAGTAGTCGAGCGTCCACGCTGGAAGGAACAGCAAAATTCCCAGCAGGCAGATTAGCTGCACGAATCCGACGATCGTCTTTCGCTTGAGATCGTTCACGCTTGCCCTGTCGCGCCTGGATCGCGCGAAGCGATCGCCGCGCGATACTTCATTGTACCGCCAACTAGCCGACGCGGCTCGGGCCCAGCACGATTCCGCCATCGACCGCGATCACCTGCCCGGTCACGTTCTTCGCGAGGTCGGAGCAGAGCCACGACACCGTGCGGCCGATATCCTCGACCGTCTGCTCGCGCCCGAGCGGAACAATCGCTTTAACCGTCGCCTCGAAGGTCGCGCGCGCGTTCGCGTCGCCGCCGCCGAGCGCCGCGCCGAGTTCCTCCCAGATTTTCGTGTAGATCAAACCGGGCGCGACCGCGTTGACGCGAATCCCGGCGCTGCCGAGTTGCAGCGCGAGCGTCTTGGTGTAGGAAATCACGCCGGCCTTGGCGGCGGCGTACGCGGCGAGCACCGGCGTCGCCAACAATCCCGCGATCGACGACGTGTTGCAAATCGCGCCGCCCTTTTGCATCCTCGGCGCGACTTCCTTCGACACGATATAGACCGAGTTGAGATTCAAATCGACGTATCTGCGCCAGGTATCGACGCTGTCCCATTCGTGCTTGCGGCCGCTTTCGAACCACGCGCGCTCGCCGCCGCCGGCGTTGTTGCACAGCACCGCCGGATGCTTCCCCAACTTCGCGGTGATCTCCTCGACCGCGCGATGAATCGATTTCTCGTCGGTGACATCGGCGCTGAAGCCATCGACCAGCTCCGCGATCGCGGCTGGCGGCGGCGCGAGTTCGCGATCGAGTATGGCGACCTTGTCCACGACTTTTTCCTCCAGCAATGCGTTCACGATCCCGAGTCCGAGTCCGCGCGCGCCGCCGGTTACGATTGCGTATTTCATCGATTTATCACCTCGCTCGATTTCCTTTTTTCAGTTCCGCGTTCGAATGCTCACGCTGTCGAGCATCATCGATACGGCGCCAAGGATGCAACCGTGATCAGCGGGTTCCCTCGGCGCGCTTTGTATTCCACGCGCAGTTGCGATATCGCTGGCGCCGGAGAACCGCTATGACCGAACCCTATTACAAGCAGCACTGGGTCGAGATCGACGCCGACCGCCATTCCGCCTACGACCAGATTCTGGCCTTTCATCCCGCGCTCGAGCCGATGCTGCGGCCGCTCGATCTTAGACCCGGCTTGCGCGTGCTCGACGTCGGTTCCGGCCCCGGCCACACGACGCTCGAACTTGCGCGGCGCGTCGCGCCCGGCGGCTCGGTCACCGGCGTCGACATCAATGCCGAGTTCGTCGCGCGATCTTCGGCGCGCGCCCGCGACGGCAAGCTCGATGCCACCTTCGTTCATAGCGCGTTTCCGCCGCTACCGTTCCCCGACAATTCGTTCGATCGCGTGTGGTGCAAAAACGTCCTTGAGTATGTCGATTCCGCCGCCGATACTGTGGCCGAGATGGTCCGAGTCGCAGCACCCGGCGCGGTGGTCGTCGCAGTCGATAGCGACTGGGACATGATCGTGCTCGAGACCACGCCCGATTCGCGCGAGCGCAACGACCGCATCCTCGCGGCGTCGAAGGCGATCGCGATCAAGGAGCCTCGCATCGGCCGCCAGCTTCACGGCCTGTTTCGCCGCGCCGGCCTCGATCAGATCAACGTGGAGATTTTCGCGGGCGCCGATACCGCGGGACGCTCGCTCCCGATGCTGAAGGCTAGTTTTGCGCGCTATGCGCGCGACTCGGGCAAAATCGCGGCGCCGGAACTCGAACGATGGCTCGCCGACGTCGATTCGGCCGTCAGGGAGGGCTCGTATTTTTTCGTGCTGCCGCAATTCGTCGCGCGCGGAATCAAGAAGTAGCTGGCCGCCGCCGTCGGCGCGCGAACAACTTCAGGGGGAATCGAGATGGCAGTTGCGAAACTCGTTTATTACGGCGCGATAGCGGCGTTGGCGCTTGTCCTCGCCGGAATTCTCCTCGCTTACCTTCACCTGGTCGCGCCCCTCACCGGCTTCCTGTTCTTCATCATCAGCTTCTTCCTGAGTCTCATCGGCGTGATCGTTGGTCTGATCGCGATCGTTGTCACCCGCACGCCCGAGCGCCGAGTCGCCCGCCCGCACGCGCTGATCGGTACTGTGATCTCTCTCGCGATCGCGCTGCCGATCATCACCATGGTCGTACGCGGCATGAAGTATCCGCCAATCAACGACATCACCACCGACGTCGATAGTCCGCCGGAGTTCGTGTTCGCGCTGACGATTCCGCAAAACCAGGGCCGCGACATGAAATACGACAAGGCGAAGTATGCCGCGCGGCAGCAGGCCGGCTACGGAATCATCGCGCCGCTGAAGGAACGAATCGAGCCGTCAGCCGCGTTCGCACGCGTGCTCGACGTCGCGCAAAAGATCCCCACCTGGAAAGTGACCTACTCCGATCCGTCGAAGAACACGCTCGAAGCGGTCGCGACCTCGAAGCTGTTCCATTTTCAGGATGACGTGATCGTTGAGATTCGGCCGAGCCCCGACGGCGCGAGCCTGATCGAGATGCGCTCGAAGTCGCGCGACGGCACCGGCGATTTCGGCGTCAACAGACGCCGTCTTCGTCGCTTCTTCGGTCGCATCGCGCTCTCGCGCGGACCCTCCGACAACGAAGATATGCCCTAGCGCTGCCGCTACTGCTTGAGCGCGCGAATCGTGCGGATAACCGCGGCGTTGCGATCTTCGTTCACCGGATTGGTGAACACGATCGCGGTGCCGATTCCCGGCGCGCAAAGTTCCTGCAGGCGCTCGCGGACGCGCGCCTCCGAGCCGACCAGCAGCGTCGCATCGATCAGCTCGTTGCTGACCGCCTTGATCGCTGCGTCGCCGTCGCGTCCAGCCGCGCGGATACCCGCGATGTCAGCCTCGAATCCCGCCCGCGCCATCATGTTGCCGTAAAACTTCAGCGCCCCGTAGCGGGACAGCAATTTGCGCGCGGGCCGCCGCGCCGCTTCGAGATCGTCCGAAATAAAAGCGGTCGCGAACAACGTCGCCTCGATCTGTTTTGGATCGCGCCCCGCGATCTTTGCGCCTTCCGCCAGTTCGCCGAGTGCCTGTTTGACGCGCGCCGGCGGAAAGAAATTGAAAATCACGCCGTCGCCGATCTCGCCCGCGAGCTTGACCATCGGACGCGACACGCCGGCGAGATAGAGCGGCAGCTTGTGCTTCACGACCGGGCCGGTCTTGCCGCCCTCGAGCGCGTTGCGCAAAGTCGCCACCGTCTCGCGCATTTTTTTGAGCGGCTCGCCCATCTCGATTCCAAGCGTCGAGTTCATCTCGCGATGCCCCGCGCCAAGGCCCAGGATAAATCTGCCGCCGGTGAATTCCTGCACTGCGGCCGCCTCGTTCGCGAGCAGAATCGGATGCCGTAAATAGATATTCGTGATCGCCGTGCCGAGCTTGATCCGCTTGGTGTGAAGTCCCAGCGCGAGCGAGCACGCCAGCGAATCGTTGTTCGCTTCGGTCATGAACACCCCGGAAAATCCGGCCTCTTCCGCCGCGTGCGACCATTCGATCAACCTGCTCGGCGGACTGTCCGGAAGAATCGTGCATGCTAGAGCGATATTCGCCATCGATCTGAAACCTCGCTTCGTTCCGGACAGTTTCATCATGGCGGCGTTTCGGTCAAGGCCCGTTCCTTGTGTAACTCCACCTCCGCATTCCTCTGGACTTATAAGAGCCTGCGATCGTACTGATAGATGAATTTCAAACATGGGGCCGGATGCGGTTGATCCCGAGCGCAGCTCAAATGGCAGCTCAAACTGCATCCAACAACTGGAGGACCTGCGCGATGAAACGATTGGCTGTTGCACTGATTTCAACCTCGCTCGTGATGGGGGCCGCCGGCATGAGTTTCGCCCTCACCAGCACCGGAATCGAAGAAGCGTTCGTGGACGCGGTCGGCGTATGCGGACCGTCGAGCAACGTCGCCGGCGCGCTCGGCAAGAGCGAGGATCCCGCCGTCAGGCTGGCGCTCCGCAATGCGTTGATAATCGAAGCGGCGGACGACGCCGCCGGCGCGCCGGGCAGCGTCAAGGCGCATTCGGATTGCATGAAGAAGGAACTGTCGAGCCGCGGGCTTTCTTCCGATCAGATGTCGGCGCTCGCCACCTGCGTGAAAAACGCGTGGCCCGATCCGTTCGACAGCCTCGGCACCTGCGTGACGAGTCATGGCCGCCTCGAAGGCGCGCTGAAGAAGGAATCGAAGCCCGCGTCTGAATAGCCAAAGAATCGTAATTCGGTCGGCGCGGCTCGCCTAAAACCGATCGCTAATCGGCCGAGCTAGCTTAAAAGCGGCGCAACTCTTGATTGGGTTGCGCCGCACAAATTTGATCCGCTTCCCAAAGCACCGTCCGCGCCAACGATAAGGGGTATCTTCGGGCTCTTCTCCGCCGCATTTGACGATCGCGCGAGTTGGGAATAGTTTTCCGCAATCCGGGACCGCGTGCGCGATTCGCTCGGAACCTCGAGGAGGCGAGAACTTCATGGATATCAGCAGGGAAGAATTGCTCGACATTTATCACACGATGCAGAAAATCCGGCTTTTCGAGAGCAAGGTGCGCGATCTCGCGGTGGCCGGCGAGATTCCAGGATTTGTGCACGTGTCGATCGGCGAGGAGGCTTCCGCCGCGGGCGTCTGCGCGGCGCTGCGCCAGACCGATCGCATCACTTCGACCCATCGCGGCCACGGCCATCTGATCGCCAAGGGCGGCCGCCTCGACAGAATGATGGCCGAAATTTTCGGCAAGCGCACCGGCTACTGCAAAGGCAAGGGCGGCTCGATGCATATCGTCGATTATTCGCTCGGGATCCTCGGCGCGAACGGAATCGTCGGCGGCGGTTTGCCGATCGCGGCCGGCTCCGGCCTCGCCGCGGTGATCACCGGCAAGGACGATGTCACTGCGGCGTTCTTCGGCGACGGCGCATCCAACGAAGGCACCTTCCACGAATCGCTCAACCTCGCCGCGGTGTGGAAACTGCCGGTCATCTTCGTGTGCGAAAACAATGGCTTCGGCGAATTCACTCCGATGGCGACGGTCACCTCCGTCACCGACATCGCCGTGCGCGCGCAAGCTTATGGTATCCCGGGCCATATCGTCGACGGCAACGACGTGCTCGAAGTCTTCAAGTACACCAGCGAAGCGGTCGCACGCGCGCGCGCCGGCGAAGGCCCGACGCTGCTCGAATGCAAGACCTATCGATGGGAAGGGCACGTCGTCGGCGAAGCGGCGTTTCTCGGCGAAGAGGCGTATCGCACAAAATCGGAAGTCGAAGCGTGGAAACTCAAATGCCCGCTGATTCGATTCCAGAAGTGGTGCGCCGAGACCGGCAAGATCAGCACCGCCGAACTGCAAAGGATTGTCGCCGATACCGAAAAGGAACTCGCCGACGCAATCGAATTTGCGCGCGCGAGCGAATTGCCCGACGTCTCGGAAGTCACCGACGACGTTTACGCCCCCTGATCAGGCGGAGGAATCACGATGCCGCAATTAAATTTCATCCAGGCGATCAATACCGCGCTCGCCGAAGAAATGGAGCGCGACCCGCTCACCTTCCTGATGGGCGAGGACGTCATCCTCAGCGCATTCGGCGCGACCAAGGGCCTGATCGATAAATTCGGCCCGAAGCGCGTCCGCAACACGCCGATCTCGGAGGCCGGCTTCGTCGGCGCCGCGGTCGGCGCCGCGATGGCTGGCACGCGGCCGATCTGCGAAGTCGAGTTCGCGAGCTTTTTCTATTGCGCATTCGATCAGGTGTGCAATCAGGCGGCCAAGCTGCGCTATATGTCTGGCGGCCAGGCGACGATGCCGATCACGTTTCGGGCGGTGTTCGGCGCGATGGGCGGTGCGGCGGCGCAGCATTCCGAAACCGTGTACGCGCAGTTTCTCAGCGTGCCCGGCCTCAAGCTGGTCGTGCCGTCGGGACCGTCCGACATGAAGGGCCTTTTGAAAAGCGCGATTCGCGACAACAACCCCGTGATCGTTTTCGAGCACGGCGGCCTCGGCCGCCTGAAGGAAGAAGTACCCGGCGGCGATCATCTGGTGCCACTCGGCAAAGCTGCGATCAAACGCGAAGGCAAGAACGTCACGCTGGTCGCGATTGGCGCGATGGTGCCGAAGGCGATGAAAGTCGCGGACAAACTCGCGAAAGAAAATATCTCGGTCGAAGTGCTCGATCCGCGCACGCTCATTCCGCTCGATGAAGATGCGATCCTCGCCTCGGTCGAGAAAACCAATCGCGTGGTGATCGCCGACGAAGGACATCTGCGCGGTGGCGCCGCGGCCGATATCGCCGCGATCGTCGCCGACAAGGGCTTCGATTTCCTCGACGCTCCCGTGCGCCGCGTGACTTCGCTCGACGTGCCGATTCCGTTCAGCCCGCCGCTCGAAAAGGCCGCCATCGCCGACGAAGCGCGCATCGAAGCCGCAATTCGCGACGTGGTCGGACGCTGAGCGCGGGCGCTGTGAACTGAACACTGTGGCGGTCGAAGTGACGATGCCCAAGTTTGGGCTCACGATGCATGAGGGGACGGTTCAGCGTTTCTTCAAGGCCGTCGGCGACGCGGTCAAGGCAGGCGAGCCGCTCTACGAAGTCGAAACCGAAAAAGTTCTGTACGAAGTCGAAGCGCCCGCCGACGGCACGCTCGCAGCGACGCTGGTCGAAGACGGTGAGACCGTCGAATGCGGAATCGCAGTCGCGGTGATCGCCGAGCAGGGTGAAGATCTCGCGCAAGTCGCGTCGCGTTACGAAAAATCCGCGGCGCGATCCGAGCCTGCTGCCGCGACCAACTCGAGTCCGCAATCTGCGCGGCCGCAAACTTCGGCAGAACCAAGCGGAGGACGCCGCGCCGCGAGTCCAATCGCGCGCAAGCTTGCCGCCGAACTCGGCGTGAACCTCGATCGCGTCGAAGGCTCCGGACCCGGCGGACGCATCACGCGCGAGGACGTCGAGCGCGCCGCAAAATCTGCGCCTGCTCCTCGCGCGCCATCGCCTGCGCAATCCGATAAGCCAATCGCGTTGCGCGGGATGCGCAAAATTATCGCCGAGCGGATGCATCAAAGCCTCCAGCAAAGCGCGCAACTCACGATCACCACCGAAGCGGACGTGACACCCGCAACCGAACTGCGCGCGCGCCTCACCCGCGATTTCGATTTTTCATACACCGACCTGATGATTCACGCGGTCGCGCGCGCCCTGATGCGCCATCCGCGGATGAACACGCGCCTCGACGGCAACGAGCTATCCATCGCATCGGCGGCGAACGTTGGTCTGGCCGTGGCGCTCGAGGAAGGCCTGATCGTGCCGGTAATCGCCGGCGCCGAACGCAAGTCGCTGCGCGAGATCGCGATCGAAAGCAAGGCGCTCGGCGAAAAAGCGCGCGCGGGTCATCTCAAACTTGAGGACGTGACCGGCGGCACCTTCACTATCACCAATCTAGGCACCTACGGCGTTGACGCGTTCACGCCGATTCTGAATATCGGCGAGGCCGGCATCCTCGGCGTCGGCCGGATCATCGAGAAGCCCGCAATCTACCGCGGCGAGATCGCGCGCCGCGCGATGATGACGCTCAGCCTCACCTTCGATCATCGCGTGATCGACGGCGTCCCCGCGGCCGAGTACCTGCAAACCGTGATCGAAGTCTTCAACTACGGCGAGCGCTGAATTGATCTTCGCGAGGCTCAATCGACTCCGCCGCACGATTTGCTCTTTTGCGATCGCATCGATCGCGATCCTCCTCTGCGCCACGATCGCCGTTGCCGCGTCGCCGACCGCGACCGTCACGACCGCGCCCACGCCCGATGCCGCGAGCGTAGCGCCTTCCTCGCAACGCAGTATCGCGGCAGTCGCGCCGCCGCCGAAACCAATCGACTGGGATAAGGTCACGCGCGAAGCCACCGACCTGCTCTCGCAGTACATCCAGATCAACACCACCAACCCGCCCGGCAACGAAATCGCGACGGCGCGGATGCTCAAGGAAAAGTTTCTCGCCGACGGAATCGCCGCGACGACCTGGGAGCCCGAGCCCGGACGCGGCGTCGTCGCCGCGCGGTTGCGCGGAATCGGCAAGCATACCAAATCGCTCATCCTGCTGAGCCACATGGACGTCGTGCCCGCGAATCCCAAGGAGTGGGAAGTGCCGCCGTTCTCCGGCCAAATCAAGGACGGCAAAATCTGGGGCCGCGGCGCGATCGATGACAAGGGGCCGGGCGTGGTCGAACTGATGGCGATGCTCGCGATCAAGCGCGCCGGCATCCTGCTCGATCGCGACATCCTGTTTGTCGCCACCGGCGACGAAGAAGAGGGCGGCAAGAATGGCGCACAATGGTTTGTCGATCACCAAGAAGACATCTTCTCCGACGCCGACTCGCTGCTGAACGAAGGCGGCGGCATCCGCGCTCAGCCCGACGGGCGCAAGACCTACATGGTGTCGGTCTCCGAGAAAACCCCGATGTGGCTGAAACTCACCGCGCAGGGCACGCCCGGTCACGCCTCCGATCCGCCGGCCGAGACCGCGGTCACCAAATTGGTGCGTGCGCTGCAAAAGCTCGACGACTACAAGACGCCCATCCGCGTGATCGGTCCGGTGGACGATTACTATCGAGCCCTCGGCGAGATCAATCGCGGCCCCAAACAATTTCTGAATCTCAACGCCGCGCTCAAGGATCCCGCCTATCTGAAACAGTTCCTCGCCGAGCCCAACCAGAATGCCCACGTCCGCGATACCATCACGCCCACCGTGCTTTCCGCGAGCAATAAAACCAACGTGATTTCTGAAACCGCCTATGCCGAGGTCGATTGTCGCCTGCTCCCGGGCAGCGATCCGCAAAATTTCCTGAAGGACATCAAGACGGTCATCAGCGACGACTCGATCAAGGTGGACGTGATCCTGAATTTTCCGCCAATCTCGTCGCCCACGCGCTCGCCCCTGATGACCGCGATCAACACCCTCGCCGCGCGCCGCGACAAAGCCCGCGTCGTCCCGATGATGATCATCGGCTTTACCGACAGTCACTACTTCCGCCAGAAGAAAATCGCCGCCTACGGCTTTATCCCGATCGAAATCACCACCGCCGAAGCGCACGGCGTGCACGGCGTAAACGAACGAATCGGCGTCAAGGAACTGACCGAGGGCATCCAGCGGATGGTCGAGCTGCTGAAACTCTTCGGCCGCCGCTAACCTCGTCCGCGCCGGTCCCATCTTTCGCGAGCGCCGCGATGTCATATAGTGACGCGGTGGCGAGTCCCACTTCAGAGCATCCGGCGCGCGCCGAAGCAGCGCCGCGCGAGTTCACCGCGCGAGGAATCGCGCTTGGCGTAGCGCTCGCGCTGATCCTCGGCGCTGCGAATGCCTACCTCGGCCTGTACGCCGGATTGACCGTCTCCGCCAGCATCCCGGCGGCCGTCATCTCGATGGCCATCCTGCGGATACTAGGCGGCTCGACGATCCTCGAGAACAACTTCGTGCAGACGATCGCGTCCGCCGGAGAAGCCGTCGCGGCCGGCGCGATCTTCACCTTCCCCGCACTGGTCATCATGGGCGGCGTCAAGACGCTGCCCTACGTCGAGGTGACCGCGCTCTCGGTCGTCGGCGCGACGATGGGCGCGTTACTGGTCGTTTTTCTGCGCCGCGCCTACATCGTCGAGGAAGCGCTGCCATTTCCAGAGGGCGTCGCGTGCGCGCAGGTTCTTCGCGCCGGCAACGCCGCGTCGAACGTCCGCCCGCTGCTGATCGGCGGTGTGATTTCCGCGATGCTGAAAACGTCGCAGGACATTTTCGGATTTATCCCCGGCGCGATCTCGGGCGCGCGATTCGTCGGCCGCGCCGCAATCGCCGGCTCGCTCGATATTTCGGCGGCGCTGCTCGGCGTGGGCTACATAATCGGGATTCGAATCGCGACGCTCGTTTTCGCCGGCGGCGCATTTGCGTGGCTGATCGCGATTCCTCTTCTGACCGCGGTCAATCCCAAACGCGTGATGCTATCGCACGCGGCGTTCGACGCAGCCGCGACCGCCGCGCAACTGTGGAGCAACCAGGTGCGCTATCTCGGCGTCGGCGCGATGCTCACCGGCGGCGTCGTCACGCTGTGGCGTTTGCGCGCGCGAATCTCGGCCGCGATCGCGGACAGCATCCGCGCGATGCGCACTCATCAGGAAGCCGTGGTCCGCGCGCGCGAGGATACCGACCTCTCCGCGTCCGCCGTGCTGATTGCGGTGGCTTGCTGCATCCCGGTGATCTTTGCGATTTGCTTCATGCTGAGCGGGCAGATCGCGCTGAGCGCGGCGCTCGCGATTCTGCTCACGTTGATCGGCTTCTTTGCGACCGCGATCGCCGGCTATCTGACTGGCATCGTCGGCGCGTCGAACAATCCTGTGTCGGGCGTCACGGTGATTGTACTTCTGGCCGTCGCGCTGTTCCTCAAATTCATCGGCGTGTCCGGCACGATCGGACCGCAACTCGCAATTCTGTCGGGCGCGATCGTATGCACCGCGGCTGCGATGGCCGGCGACTCGACTCACGATCTCGCGACCGGCTATCACGTCGGCGCGACTCCGCGCGTGCTCGAAATCGGCGTGCTGATCGGCGCGATCGCGTCGTCATTTTTGATGGCGCCGATTCTGAACCTGTTGATCGCCGGCTACGGAATCGCGGGCACCGCGACTGCCCGCGCGGGAGCGCTCGCGGCGCCGCAGGCATTTCTGATGGCGAAGGTGACGCAGGGCGTTTTCAACGGCGGCCTGCCGCTCGGAACTATCGCAATCGGCGCGGCGCTCGCGGCAATTCTCGGCCTTAGCGATCGCTATCTCGAACGCGCCGGCTCGCAATGGCGCACGCCGATCATGCCGGTCGCGATCGGCCTCTATCTGCCATTCGGACTGAGCGTAACGATTTTTCTCGGTGCGCTGGTTCACGCATTTTTCGGCGCCGAAAATGCGGACGAAAGCGGTCCCGGAATTTTGCTCGCAGCCGGACTGGTCGCCGGCGAAGCGCTGATGGGCGTCGCGAGCGGCGCGATGGTCACCGCCGGCCTGAACCTCCCAATTTTCTAAACTCCGAACCTTGCTGATCTTTCGTCCGCGTGTTTTTCTTGGTTCTTCACCTACCTCGCGCGCCGGGACCCACGCACGCCACTCCCCATGTCATCCCGAGTGGAGGCTGCCGTCCGATACCTCGCCCGTTGTTTAATCGAAGAGAGCCTGCCCTGAGCGAAGTCGAAGGGTCGCCGAAGCGCGCAGCTCTTTCCGACATATAAGGGTGCAAGATCACCCAATATAGCACTAGTGACGCCGCTCCCTTCCGTCATCTTGAGCGAAGGCTGCCGGAGTCGAAGAATCCCGGATCCCTTTCTTCTTCGCGTTTCGTTCTCCTGAACCAAATGGTGATTATCCGGATGTTGACACGAAACGAAAATAGCCTGATAATCCCTCGCCATTTGGCGAAGAACTCTCTAAGCCATTGGCGGGGGTATCCATGTCAGACGACGCAATTGTCGGGTTTCTGGTGGCGGTGGCAGTAATGTTTATTGGCCCACCTCTCACAACGTATCTCAGTGGAAAACGCGGCCAAATGTTCAGTCTAGCTTTAGGCATCATCATCTTTCTGATGGCGTGGGAATGGCAAAGAATCAGTCCCCACATCAGCACAGAACTTCACGCCTCGCTCTTGACGTTGGCGTCGAACGCCTACGTCTGGCTCGCGTTGTTGGGGATCGCGTGGATTTATTTTGCGGTAGGCAACCTACTGCAAATGCGCAGGCCGTTCAGAGATATCATATGGCCAGCGCCGCAACCTCCACTTCCTGAATCGTTTCAGCCGGATGCATCACTTTTGGCAAAAAGTCTGACGCGTGATCCGGCGTTTGGTAAATTCAAGGCTCAGATCCTCTATACCAATAACGACAAGTGCACCCGTCTCGCGAAGGAACTCGCCGAAATCCTGAAAGACGCCAATTGGGAACTGACGAGTCCGCCGACTCTCGTTAGTCCTGAGGTGCAGCTACCAAAAGGCGTCTCGCTGCGAAGCAGCCGCAGTGGGGCGGCGAGCAATGCGCGCATGTATCTCCGTAACGCGCTCACCGAAATTGGATTGCAGCCAGACTCAGAAGAACGGGCAGAACTCAGAATGTACGATTATTGCTTCGTCTATTTTGTGGAATAAAAGGTCGTGTGGCTACTACCACCATCCTTTGCGTGTAGGCACAAAGCCAGCAGGCAGTTGAATTTTTCTTCGCGACAGGGATTCCTTGCCAATTGTATAACAGAAGGGCCGATATTCGCCTCGCATAATATTATCCATACTGCGCAAGTGTTTTTCGAGCATCTTCGCCATTTCGGCACCGGTGAAATTGCCCGATGAGAACGCAAACCGTCCCAGCTCGTGCTTGATAATGTTTTCCAGTTCCAATGGAATTAGCATCTGCGCTTTGTCTTTGGTTAAGACTGCCCAACTATTTTTGCCGGGAAGGGGCATCCAGGCGACATCCAGCGTTCCCCGCTTTAAGTAGTCGAGGTGATTCCGATGGGCAATGTCCAATTTCTCGAAAAGGGAAATTATCTCTGCGCATCGGCAGAGGTCTTCGTCCAAGAAGAAGGTCGAGCGGTATCTACGCAGCTGCCCCGTAGGGACGTTCCCATCTGATTGCTTCGTAGACCTGCTCCTCGGTAAGCCCGTATTCTTTGGCTAAGACTAGCGGGTGCTCTCGTGCTGAAAATCGAGAAGCAATAATAGCAGTTGATATTCCGGTGCCATCGATGACAGACCTTCCAGAAGCAATCCGTAGCCCTATGGAAACTATTTTTGGTTCATCTGGAGATGCGTCTTTCACAAAAGGAAATAACTTGGTGTCATCCCAACTGATGCGTTGCAAAAACATCGAAACGATGGGCCGCATTACGACCTGCCCGCCGTGCGATACGTCTACCAATTCATGTTCGTCACTCGTTTGGAATAATAAAGATGCGCCATCAGTCCTTGCGCGCGGGTCGAGCAAAGGATGAATGGTGTCGTACATGCTTTTGGCAGTGACTATTCCGTTGCGAACGCTCTCCAGAGACAGGCGTTCTCGCAGCGCCCGTATTACATGGCATTCTAAGAGATTCGCAAACGACAGTTCTAAGGGCTGAACATTCGCGGTGAGAATCAGCGCAGGCAAATCGCGTTTAGCGATACACCACTCGCGTAGTGTTCCCGGCTGAATGCGCAGGTATCGAGCAGCGCTGGCCAGGCTGTACGCAGGTGCATCAAACAGCGGATCGTTAGATTCGTAAGGCAACATTTATGCGTACGTCCAGTGTTGCTAGCCCGATGTTAGCATGGCTGTCAAGAGCCGCCCGTTCGTTGTTCGTCGGCCTTCTTTTTTGAGCGCCGTCTCGGTTTCTGCTTCTCACTTTTTTCTTTTGGCGTCGATACCAGGAGCTTCATGAGTCGCTCGAAGTCGAGGCCGCCGGATGACATGCTGAGTGATTTGCCCACGTCGCCACTTTACCGAAGGCGCAGGCGGACGGCTACACGCGTGAAAGCAATGCGCGGAAAATGTCCGGATTCTCGCGATGATTGTACCGGAAGGCAAATTCGTTCAAGTACAGCGGCAGATAATTCTTGCTGACCTTGTGGTACGAGCCGACGATTCCGCGCTTCAGAAGCGACCAGAAGCGCTCTATCGTGTTCGTATGAATCGCGCCGACAACGTATTCCTGCTTGCTGTGATTGACGGTCTGATGTGGGTATCCAGCGCGAGTCAGTTGCCGGTATCCGGAATTCTCATCCGTCGAGATCAACGTGACCTTTTGCGACACGGCTTCTTTGACGAAGTTTTGCAGAGTGTTGAATCCGGCTTCCTCGATCATCTGGCAGACCACGTTGCCTTTCCGCGAGATCGCGCCGATTACCATCGTCTTGTCTTTGTACTGGCCGCCCTCGCCCTTGCCGTACATGCGCTTGTTCGCGTGCTGGTTTTTGTTCTTGCCACCGATCCAAGTTTCGTCGGCTTCCACTTCGCCGATTAGCTGATCGAACGTCTCGTTTTTCATCGCAGCGCGGATGCGCGTGCACATATACCACGCCGTCTCATACGAGCCGCTTCCGATCTGCCGGTGAATCTGTAGAGCGCTCATTCCCTTCTTGGACTGGCACATGAGATAGCCGACTTGAAACCACGTCACGAGCGGATATTTCGTATTCTCGAAAATCGTTCCGGTGATCACGCTGAATCGGTATCCGTTCTTGTTGCACTTGCGGCACTGCCAGCGCCATTGCTCCGCCTTGACCGCGTGAACGTTTTCATTCTGGCAGCGCGGGCAACGTACGCCAGAAGGCCAGCGTAGATCACGGAGATAGGCCTTGCACGCATCTTCGGTCGAGAAATGGCTCATCGTCTGAGCCAGCGTGTATCGAGGCTTTACGGTCAGCGGCTTCGGTGGTTGATTGCGCTTGTTCATAATGAATGAAATTTAGCGCTTTTCGGTGAGCGTGTCAAGTGCCGGATAATCCCCAACCAAATGGGCGTTTCACGTGAAACGTCGAAACCACTCAGAATGTTTCACGTGAAACGTTTAATGCGAACGTCCGCGAATGAGCAGACGCGTTCAGCCCGGATGCGTCGATACTCAGCAGAATCGATGCGCGACACCGGAGCGCACGAGACGGCTGAAAAACCTTTGCGAAGCTGTCATCGACGCACTATCTTGAAGCGACTTCCGCCGACTAGCGCGCGAATCAACTCGAACCGGCAGGTGCTATCCAATGGATTTCGGACTCAGCGAAGAACAGCTTCAACTCAAGGACAGCGCGCGCTCATTCCTGAGCGGCGAGTGCGCCACCACTGTGGTCCGCAAAATCATGGCGAGCGACGACGGCTACCCGCGCGACCTCTACGCCCAAATCGCGAAGCTCGGATGGAACGGCTTGATCATCCCGGAGCGATACGGTGGCGCAGGACTCGGGATGCTCGACATGGCGATGCTGCTCGAAGAAGCCGGCTACGCCGCGATGCCGGGGCCGTTTCTTTTTTCCTCGGTCCTCGCCGCGAGCGCGCTCATCAACAGCAAATCCGACGAGCTCAAGGCGAAGTGGCTGCCTGCGATCGCGGAAGGCAAAGCGGTCGGCACGGTCGCGATTGTCGAGGGCGCCGGCAGCGTCGATCCCGCGGATATCTGGACGCTCGCGAGCAAGGAGGGCGAGGGCTGGCTCCTGAACGGCAGCAAGATGCTCGCGCCGTATGCCAACGTCGCGGACTTCATCATCGTCGCGGCGCGGGCCGGAACCGGCAGTCACGACCTGCGCCTCTTTTTGATCGAGACCAGGGACAACGGCGTCAAGACCCGCCTGCTCAAAAACCTCGATATGACGCGCCGCGTCTCGGTCGTCGAGATGAATTGCGCGACGGCGGTGATGCTCGAGGACAGCACCACATCGTTCGCGCATCTGCTCGACGTGGCCTCAGTCGCGATCGCCGCCGATTCGCTCGGCGGTACCGAACGCGCGCTCGAGATGGCGGTCGATTACTCGAAAGTGCGCGAGCAATTCGGCAAGCCGATCGGATCGTTCCAGGCGCTGAAGCATGCCGCGGCTGAAATCGTCGCCGACCTCGAACCTGCGCGCTCGCTGCTGTGGTACGCCGCGTATGCGCTCGATTCGGGCGCCGCCAACGCCTCGCGCTTCGCCGCGATGGCCAAGGCGCGCCTCTCTGAAGTGTACAGCCGCGCCAGCGATCGCGCGGTGCTGATGCATGGCGGAATCGGCTTTACCTGGGAGCACGACATGCATCTCTGGTTCAAGCGCGCGCGCTTCAACGAGTCGTACTTCGGCTCGCCGGCCTATCATCGCGAACGCGTCGCCAGCCTCGGCGGCTACTGAGTGCATCATGAAATTCGACATCTTCTATCAATTGCCCGAAGCCGCGACCCAGAACACGGCGCAGCGTTATCGCGAACTGATCGCGGAGTCGGCCGAGGCCGATCGCCTCGGTTTCGACACGGTGTGGCTGGCCGAGGTTCATTTCGCGCCGCGATTCTCTGCGATGCCGACGCCGCTGATGATTCTCGCGGCGATCGCCGAGCGCACCACTCGACTCCGCCTCGGGATGGCGGTGAACCTGATGCCGCTGCATCATCCGCTGCGACTCGCCGAGGAAATCGCGACGCTCGATGTCCTTTCCGGCGGACGCGTCGAGTTTGGCGCCGGTCGCGGCGCATTCGCGCTGAACTATCGCGGCTATGGCGTCGAGATGGCGAACAGCCGCGAGTTGTTCGAGGAAGGGCTCGAAATTATCAAGGCGGCTTGGACCCAGCGGCGGCTCACGTTTCACGTGAAACATTTCCACGCCGACAATCTCGAAGTCGTGCCGAAGCCGATTCAGCGGCCGCATCCGCCGATTCGGCTCGCCGCCAACAGCGTTGAGACTTTCACGTTCGCAGGCGCTCACGCTTATCCGATTTTCGCTGGTGGTCCGGTCAATCCGATTCCGGTGCTCGGCGAACGCCTCGAAATTTACAATCGCGCACTTGCAGATGCGGGCCACAAGCGCCCCGACGATTGGCTCGCCGCCGCGCTGATGGTGTTCGTCGGCCGCGACAAGGCCCACGTCCGCGCGACGATCGAGCCGAGTCTCCGCAACTACTTCGACGTCGTCAGCGAGATCATCGAGCCGGAGAGTCCATCGGCGGAGCATCAGGCGGCATTTCTGGCCATGCGCGAGCGGCTCAAGAATATCGACTATCCGACCGTCGATTCGATGATGGGGATTTTCGGCGACGCGGAATATTGCATCGATCGGATCGCCGAGTTGAAAGAGCGATTCAAGTTCTCGCGCCTGGTCTGCTGGTTTGAGACCGGCGGGCTTAGCGGTCATCAGAACGTGATCGATGCGATGCGCCTGTTCGCCGACCGAGTGATGCCGAAATTTCAGTAGTGAGGCTTGGCGGCGACGCCGTCACGGTGCTACGACCAGAACAGATTCTGGCCGCGGTGGGAGGTTTGTGATGGCATCGAATAGCTGGGTGAAATCGCCCGAAGAAATCCGCAAGATCGAAGACGTCCTCGCCAAGCCGGCGTTCCTCGAGGGCCGCACGCTCACCGTCACTTATCTCACGCGCCCGGAGATCGTGCGCGCGGTGCTGCCGCCGCCGCTCGAGCCCGTGGGCGAACCGTTAGTGTCGGTTGGAGTCGGCACGTTCGGCAGTTCGAACTGTGTCGGCGCGTTCGCCGGCGGATGGGTCGATGTGCGCGCGAAGTACAACGGTATCGAGGCGAACTATTGCCTCGCGATGCCGATGTCCACCGACGTCGCGATCATTTTCGGGCGCGAGTTGTTCGGCGAGCCGAAGAAGCAGGGGCGCGTGCGCCTCGAGCGCGACGGCGACGTGGTGCGCGGCACCGTCGAGCGTCACGGCATCTCGTATCTTTCGGTCGAGGCGCGGCTCACCGAAGACGTACCGATCAATGGGCCGGCGATGAGCGATCGTTTTCATTTCAAGTTTATGCATGCCGCTGATGGCCGCGGACTCGAGTTCGATCCGGTGATCGTGCACGCGCATTTCGAGACCCAGCTGCGCGCGCTGAAACGCGGCGAGGGCAAGGCGATCTTCAAGGCATCGCATCACGATCCGCTGACGGAACTTGAGATCCTGGAATTTCGCGGCGCGGTGTACCTGGAAGGCGACATCTACGCGAACGCGAAACGGATCGGCACGGTGGACGCGAAACGCTTTCTGCCGTACGCCTTTCAGAATATCGACGACTACAGCGCGATCTGATTCGCGGCGCGCAGCGATCACTTTGCGTCCGACTTCGGCGGCGGCTGCGCGCGTGCGTCCGCGATGTTGACTGCGCGCAGAATGTCGGTCTTGGTGACGATCCCCTCGAGCCGGCCGTGGTCTTCAGTCACCAGGATCATTTGCGTCCCGTGCTCGCGCACCAACAGTCTGAGCGCTTCGCCGAGGCCGCTGTCGGCGGTTACGCAAGTTGGATTTCGATCGGCCAGTTCAGCGACCGTGGCCTGATCCCATTTTTCGGGCGCGACGCCGCTCACCAGCGCGAGCGACTTCCACCAGAAGGAATGCACGTCGATGTAGCCCTGATGGTTGTGATACGCGCGAACGATTTCCTCGGTCGAGTGTTCGTTCGGATCGGCGGTGCAGAACTGCATGATAAGTCCAGTCAACACGAAGCCGGCGACGAGTCCCACCGCAATAGCCCAGTGATGCGCGAGGTAGTAAGGAAGGACCGCAGCCCAGATTACGTCGAGGACCATCACTGCGATCGCAGTGATCATCAATCCGGTGACGACACCTATTACAGGCGCAACCAGTAGCCACTTCTGGATGTCGCGCGAGTAAGTGGCGGCAAGATCCTCATGAACGAGGGCGCTGTATTTGCGGAACAGCCGATGACTAAGGAGCCTGGAATTCAAGAAGGTCTCGAGGAGTCGGGGCATTGCGGACCTTTGCTGAGAGTTGGTGGATTTTTGTAGCTGAACGATCTTGCCTGATGCGCCGCAGTCGAAAAATGAGATGTGCCACCGTGACACACGCCGCGCGACATCGTAGCAGGATCGCAACAAAAATTAATTGCGCGCTAACTGCGCGTACGAAAAGAACCTACCGCTGCTAACGAATCACCTATCTAGCTTCGTCGTGGCCTCTTAGGGCCGCATCAAGCAACTTAAGTAGCGTCATTAGCGTTCAGCGCAGCGTCAAACGTGCTTTGTAGATTCGTCGCGGCTCATAGGACAGTTTGCGCCTGATGGCACGTGTCTTGGAGATGCGAGATGTGGTTCAGGAAGTGCGGGTTGGCGCTGGCCAAAACGCCGCGCAAATGGTATCAGGAACAGTCCTTTCGTTGCGGGCTTTTACAAAATGAGTGACACTGGCAAGGGGGAAAACCAGCCGCCGATAACTCCGGCGGTGCGGATTTTCCTGGTTGAAGACAATCCCGATCACGTTTTCATCGCACTAACAGTCGTTAGGCAAGTGCTGGGCGACGATATCGAGATCGTTCATGCGCAAAACGCCGACGAAGCACTCGAGATGATCACCCAGTTTACCGAACTCGATCGACCTGACCTGTTTCTCATCGACCTTCGCCTGCCGGACAACGGCGGCTTCTCGGTGCTGCAAGCGACGCGCTCGAATGAAGCGCTCGCGTCAGTGCCGATGTTCGTCATCACCAGCTCGCTCTTCGATCGCGACATCGCCGAAAGCTACGAACTGGGAGCTTCCGCGGTGCTGTGCAAGCCGCTCTCGCGTGCGAAGTTGCGCGATGAACTGGTGCGCGTCGGCGCGTTGCCAATCTCGCATCGCCCACTCGATCGAACCTACCGGCAATAGCGGCGGTGACTGCTCGATGCTAGAGATTCGTCTTGTAGTCGTGCTCGATCGACTTGTCGATCTGGGCGGCCATGCCGTCGTCGCCGCCGACGGTGGCGGCGAGCATCTTGCCAAAAGAGATCGCCTCGCGCGCGGGCCAGGTCTCGGGCTTCCATAGCTGGGAGCGCAGGAAAGCCTTGGCGCAGTGGAAGAAGCATTCATCGACGGTGACGCGAATCGCGAGCAGGGCAGGGCCGCCGCGCGCCGCCATCCGCTCGAGCAAACTGGGATCGTGGGTGAGTTCGGCGGCGCCGTTGACGCGCAACGTCTCGTTGGCGCCGGGGACGAGGAAAATGATCCCGACGCGCGGATTCTGCAGAATGTTGCCGAGGCCGAACATCAGCTTGTTGCCCTTGCGCTCGGGAATCAGCAGGGTGCGCTCGTTTTCGACGAGGACGAAGCCGGGGCCGTCGCCTTTCGGCGAACTGTCCTGATTGCCGGCGGCGTCGGCGGTGCTGAGCACGATGAAGGGCGAGCGCTTGATGAAGCCGATCGCGGTCTGGTCGAGCGCGCGGAAGACCTTTTTCTGCACGAGGGGATGCGGTTCGCCGATTAGAGAGCGCAACTGTTCGAACGTTTCGATACGGTGGTTGCCGTTTTCCATTAGTCAGTCCTCCGGATGCGCGTAGGATTCCGATTAGTCGGTCGATTACTCAGTGCGATTAGTCAGTTGCGCAATATACTATAGTCAGTCTTCGCGATTCCAGGCCGCCACCGAGCTTGCGATGCCGTCTTCCAGATTCGTGAAAGCCGCATCGTATCCGGCATTTCGCAGGCCGGTCAGATCGGCCTCGGTAAAACTCTGGTAGCGACCCGCGAGGCTCTCGGGAAACGGGACATAATCTATCGCGCCGGCGCCGATTTGGCGAATGAGAAGGTTGGCGACGTCGTTGAAGGCGCGCGCCTTGCCGGTACCGACGTTGAAGATCCCGCGGAGAGGCGGGCCGCTTGCCAGGGCGCGGTTCACCCGCACGACGTCGCCGACGAAAACAAAATCGCGGCGCTGGTCGCCGTCCCTGTAGCCGTCGGCGCCCTTGAACAGGCGCGCGCGGCCGGTCTGCTTGAGCTGCCGATATAGTTGATACGGCATCGAAGCCATCTTGTGCTTGTGAGCTTCGCGAGGTCCATAAACGTTGAAATAGCGGAGACCCACGACGGTGGTTTGGATGGTGTCGATAATGGCGCGGACGTGATTGTCGAAGGCGAGTTTCGACAGCGCGTAGAGGTTGAGGGGACGTTCGTTTTCGCGGGACGGTGCAAAATTGTTGCTCGCGCCATAGACTGCGGCGCTCGACGCATAGACGAACGGAATTTTGCGCGAGAGCGCAAAATGGAGAACTGCTTTGGAAAACGTGAAGTTGTTTTCCATCATGTAGGCGCCGTCGTCGCAAGTGGTGTCGGCGCAGGCGCCCTGGTGAAAGATGGCGTCGATTTTTTCAGGGAGCGCGCCGCGATTGACTTCAATCGCGCGAATGAAATCGTCGGGCGGCATGAAATCGGCGAAGGTCAAATCGCAAAGGTTGCGGAAATTTTCGCCGAGACGATCGACGACCATCACGTCGAAAATGCCGTCCTGATTGAGCGATTCGATCAGATTGCTGCCGATGAAGCCGGCGCCGCCAGTGACGACGATCATGTTGAGCCCACCTTACGGACAGCTTTCATACAGTTGCACGGTCGCGCTCATTGTAACGGTTGCTCGGCGTCGCGATCATCAGGCGCAAGCGGGGGCGAATTCGAGCCGCGCA